>JAKAXG010000047.1 GCA_021827225.1 Actinomycetes bacterium
GTCCGGGCCGCCGGCGCCGGGGCGGCGGCGGGAGCCGGGGCCGGGGCCGCGGTTCCCCCGTTGCGCCGGTCGATCACCGCCAGCACGTCGGAACGAGTGATGCGCCCGCCGGCGCCGGTGCCGCGGATCTGGTTCGGGTCGAGGTCGTGCTCGGCGATCAGGCGGCGCACCACCGGGGACAGCACCCGCCCGCCGGCGCCCTCGTCGCCGCTAGTCGCCGCCTGGGCCGCCTCCCGCTGCTCCTGCTGGACCGGGGCCGGTGTGCTGGGCGAGGGCGCCGGCTCACCGGTGCCCGGAGGCGCCGCCGCTCCCGAGCCGTTGGCGGTCGACTCGGCCAGATCGGCGGCCGGCGCCGCCGAGGCGGACGCCGGGGCCGACTCGGCGACCGGCGGCTCCGGCTGGGGCTCCTCGGCCGGCTCCGGCTGGGCCTGCGGCTGCGCCGGGGCGGCCGCTCCGCCGGCCCCGTCGGAGATGACCGCCAGCCGGGTGCCGACGTCGACCGTCTCGCCCTCGGGGACCAGGATCTCCGACACCACACCCGACACCGGGGACGGCACCTCGGAGTCGACCTTGTCGGTGGAGACCTCGAAGAGGACCTCGTCCTCGGACACCGTGTCACCCACCTGCTTGGCCCAGCGGGTGATGGTCCCCTCGGTGACCGTCTCGCCCAACTGCGGCATGGTGATCTCAGCCAACGTGCAACCCTCTTCCGGTCAGGGCGAGGACCGTCTCGCCGAACGTCTCAGACAATGTGGGATGGGGCTGGATGTACTGGCCCACCTCCCCTGGCGTCGCCTCCCAGTTGACCGCCAGATACCCCTGCCCCAGCTGCTCGGTCACCCACGGGCCCACCATGTGCACGCCGAGTATGCGCCCCGCCGTGCCGTCCGGCTGCTTCTCGCAGATCACCTTGACCATCCCCTCCGGCTCGCCGACGATCAGCGCCCGGCCGTTTCCACCGAAGGGATCCTTCTTGGCCACCACCTCGTAGCCGGCTTCCTTGGCCGCCTCCTCCGACAGGCCGGCGAAGGCCACCTCCGGCTGGCAGTAGATGCACCAGGGCACCTTGGTGTAGTCGACCGGGACCACCCGGTCGCCGAGGATCTGGTCGATGATCACCACCGCCTCGGCAAAGCCCACGTGCGCCAGGGCCGGCGTGTTCACCAGGTCGCCGGCGGCGAACACCCCGGGCTCACCGGTGCGCATGTACTCGTCGACCTCGACGAACCCGCGCTTGTCCACCTTCACCTGGGTGCCCTCCAGGCCCAGGTTGTCCGACAGGGGCCTCCGCCCCACCGACACGACCACCGACTCGACGGTGACCTGCTCGCCCTCGCCGAAGGTGACGGTGGTCGAGCGCCCGTCCTCGGCGGGGGTGTGCCCGGTGACGGCGACGCCGGTGCGCACCTCGATGCCCCGCTTCTTGAACGAGCGCAGCACCACGTCGGCCACGTCCTTGTCGCAGCCGGGCAGGATCTTGGGCAGGGCCTCGAGGATGGTGACCTGGCAGCCGAGATCCGACAACATCGACGCGAACTCGCAGCCGATGGCCCCGCCGCCGATGACCACCGCCGAGGACGGCAGCCGCTCCAGGCTCAGCACCTCGTCGGAGGTCATCACGATCCGGCCGTCGACGTCGAAGCCGGGGATGGTCCGCGGCACCGACCCCGACGCCAGGATGACGTGCCTGCCGACCAGCTCGGTGCCGTCGTCGATGGTGACGACCCGGTTCGGGCCGAGGGAGCCGGTCCCGGCGAAGGTGGTCACCTTGCGCTTCTTCATGAGCCCCTGCAAGCCCTTCCACAGCTGGTCGACGACCTTCTGCTTGCGGGCCTGGGACTGGGCGAACTCGATGGAGGGCGGGTCGGCGGCGATGCCGAACTCCTTGGCGCCGACCACCGTGCGGTAGACCGTCGCCGTCTCGAGGAACTCCTTGGCCGGGATACAGCCACGGTGCAGGCAGGTCCCGCCCACCTTCTCCTTCTCCACCACGGCGATGTTCAGACCGGCCAGTCCGCCGCGCAGCGCGGCCGCATAGCCCGCCGGACCACCGCCGATGATCACGACATCGAACTCCTGGGCCGTGGGAACCACCTCCTATAGATCCTCGGCCAATCTAGGCCCAACTGGATGATCCGCGGTTAGGCTTCCATGTGGAAAAAGACGCAGGGGAGCTCGATCGGGCTGAGAGGCCGGCCCAGCGCCGGCGACCCTTGAGTTACCGGTCCGATAACGCGGACAAGGGAGCGTGGACATGCAGCATCGGATAGGAGACGAGCTCGTCATAGCGGGGAGGTCGTTCGGCTCCCGGCTGTTCGTGGGTACCGGCAAGTTCCCCTCCAACGACCACCTAAGGCGGGCCATCGAGGCCAGCGGCACCGAGATGGTGACGGTGGCTCTCCGCCGGATCGACCCCACCGGCGCCGAGGACATCCTCGACGCCATCCCCGAGTCGGTGCTGGTGCTCACCAACACCTCGGGGGCGGTGGACGCCGCCGAGGCGGTCCGCCTGGCCCGGCTGGCCCGGGCCGCCGGGCTGCCGGACTGGATCAAGCTGGAGATCACCCCCGACCCCCGCTACCTGCTGCCCGATCCGGTCGAGACCCTGGCCGCCGCCGAGCAGCTGTGCGAGGAGGGCTTCACCGTGCTCCCGTACTGCCCGGCCGATCCCGTGCTGTGCAAGCGGCTGGAGGAGGCCGGCTGCGCCACGGTGATGCCGCTCGGGTCGTGGATCGGGTCCAACCAGGGGCTGCGGACCCGGGGGGCGCTGGAGATCATCGTGGAGCAGGCCCTGGTGCCGGTGGTGGTCGACGCCGGCATCGGCGCGCCCAGCCACGCCGCCGAGGCCATGGAGCTCGGTGCCGCCGCCGTGCTGGTGAACACGGCCATCGGCACGGCCGCCGACCCGGCGGCCATGGCGGCGGCGTTCCGCCTGGCCGTGGAGGCCGGCCGGGCCGGCTACCTGGCCGGGCTGCCGGCGGCCGGCCAGGTGGCCGCCGCCTCCTCCCCCCTCACCGGGTTCCTGTCGTGACGTCGGTGCCGATCGCCCTCGAGTCGCGCCCGGAGCGGCCACCGGAGGGCACGGCGGCCGCCGACCTGCTGTCGGTCCCGGTCGCCGACCTGCGCGCCGTGGTGGAGCGGGCCACCGCCGCCGACGTGGAACGGGCACTGCGCTCCCCCCGCCCCTCCCTCACCGACTTCGCCGCCCTGTTGTCGGCCCCGGCCGGGGCCCGCCTGGAGGACCTGGCCGCCAGGGCTAACCGGATCACGCGGGCCCGCTTCGGCGCCACCGTCCGCCTTTTTTCCCCTCTGTACCTCTCGAACGAATGCGTGTCCAGCTGCACGTACTGCGGGTTCTCCGCCGGGAACCGGATCGCCCGGCGGACCCTCACCGTCGAGGAGGTCCGCGGGGAGGCCGCCGAGCTGCACCGCCGGGGCTTCCGCCACATCCTCCTGGTCGCCGGCGAGCACGCCCGCATCGTCAGCAAGGACTACCTGGAGCGCTGCGTGGCGGAGGTCGCCCCCATGTTCGCCCAGGTCGGCGTCGAGGTGCAGGTCTGGGACACCGACACCTACCGCCGGCTGGTGGCCGCCGGCTGCGACGGGGTCATCGTCTACCAGGAGGCGTACGACCAGCAGACCTACGGCGCCGTCCACCTGAAGGGCAAGAAGCGCAACTACGCCTGGCGGCTGGCCGCCCCCGACCGGGCCGCCCAGGCCGGAATGCGCCGGCTGGGCATCGGCGCCCTGCTGGGCCTGCACCCCGACTGGAGGTCGGAGGCGATCATGGTGGCCGCCCACGCCTCGGCGCTGATCAGGCGCTGGTGGCGCTGCGAGGTGCAGGTCTCCCTGCCCCGCCTGCGGCCGGCGGCCGGCGGGTACCAGCCGAGCGACCCGGTGGACGACGCGTCGTTCGTCCAGCTCCTCTGCGCCCTGCGCATCGCCCTGCCCGACGTGGGGGTCAGCCTGTCCACCCGGGAGCCGGCCGCTCTGCGCGACGGGCTGGTGCCGCTCGGGGTGACGACCATGTCGGCGGGGTCCCACACCGAGCCGGGCGGCTACGCCGAGGAGAGCGACGCCGAGCCGCAGTTCGAGATCTCCGACACCCGCAGCCCGGCCGAGGTGGCCGCCGCCCTGCGCGCCGGAGGGTTCGACCCGGTATGGAAGGATTGGCAGCGCGCCTGAGCCCTCCGCGTAACATCGGCTCATGGCAACCGACACCACCGATCAAGCGCCCGCCGAAGAGGTCGCCGCCGAGGACGAGCTGGTCGAGGACGAGCTCCTCGTCGAGGAGATCTCCATCGACGGGATGTGCGGCGTCTACTGACAGTGCCCGACGCACCGTTCGACAGCGCCTGCCGCTACGAACTCGACCCGAAGGTCGCGCTGCGACCGGAACCGTTCGGGGCCCTGGCCTACCACTACGGGAGCCGGCGCCTCACCTTCTTGCGCTCGAAGCTGCTGGCCGAGGTGGTATCCGGCCTGGGTGGCTACGAGTCGGCCGACGCCGCCCTGGCCGACCGGGTGCCCGTCTCTTCCCGTCCCGCCTACCAGCGGGCCCTGGCCAACCTGGCCCGATCGGAGTTCATCCGTGCCTGCTGAGAAGCTGCGCCTCACCGACCAGCTTAAGGGTGGCCTCGACGCCCCCATCTGCCTGACGTGGGAACTGACCTACGGCTGCAACCTGGCCTGCATCCACTGCCTGTCGTCCTCCGGCCGGCGCGACCCGCGGGAGCTGTCGACCGCCGAGGCCAGGGCGGTCATCGACGAGCTGTCCGACATGCAGGTCTTCTACGTGAACATCGGCGGCGGGGAGCCGACCATCCGCCCCGACTTCTACGAGCTGATCGACCACTGCGTCGAGCGGGGGGTGGGGGTCAAGTTCTCCACCAACGGCTCGACCATCACCCCGGAGAGGGCGGCCCGCCTGGCGGGCAGCGACTACGTCGACGTGCAGATCTCCATCGACGGCGCCGACGAGGCCACCAACGACGCGGTGCGGGGGCGGGGCAGCTACGCCGCCGCCCGGCGGGCCATGGACCACCTGGCCGCCGCCGGGTTCGGCCCGTTCAAGATCTCGGTGGTCATGACCCGCCACAACATCGGCCAGCTGGACCGTTTCCACGCCCTGGCCGAGGGCTACGGCGCCCAGCTGCGGCTCACCCGGCTGCGCCCGGCGGGGCGGGGCGCCGACACCTGGAACGAGCTGCACCCGACCCGGGCGCAGCAGGCAAAGCTGTACCGGTGGCTGGTGGACCGGCCCGGGGTGCTGACCGGCGACTCGTTCTTCCATCTCTCCGCCCTCGGAGAGCCGCTGGCCGGTCTGAACCTGTGCGGCGCCGGCCGGGTCGTGTGCCTGATCGACCCGGTGGGTGACGTCTACGCCTGCCCGTTCGTCCTGCACCCCGAGTTCAAGGCGGGCAGCGTCCGCGATCCCGGCGGCTTCACCGAGGTGTGGCGGCGGTCCGAGCTGTTCACCGAGCTGCGCCAACCGGCGTCGGCGGGGGCGTGCTCGTCGTGCGGCTCCTTCGACGCCTGCCAGGGGGGTTGCATGGCCGCCAAGTTCTTCACCGGGCTGCCGCTCGACGGCCCCGACCCGGAGTGCGTCATGGGTCACGGTGAGGCGCTGCTGGCGTCGGTGCCGGCGGGCAGCGCCCCGTCGCCGGGGCCGGGCCACTCCGTCCCGGTCACCCTGTCGGCGCGCCGGCGCTGAGCCGGCGCCGTCCCTGCCATGGCGGAGCTCGCCGCCCTGACCTGGCCGGAGGTGGCGGGCCGGGCGGCGGGCAGCCTGCTCGCGGTGCCGGTGGGCTCGACCGAGCAGCACGGGCCGCACCTGCCGCTCTGCACCGACACCGAGATCGCCCTCGAGTTGTGCCGGCGGCTGGCGTCGGCACGCCCGGACGTGCTGGTGGCGCCGACGGTGCCGTACGGGTCGAGCGGTGAGCACGCCGGCTTCGCCGGCACCCTCTCCATCGGCGGGCCGGTGCTGGAATCGGTGCTGGTGGAGCTGGGCCGCTCGGCCGACGCGTTCGCCGGGATCGTCTTCGTGTCCGCTCACGGGGGCAACACCGGCCCGCTGCGCCGGGCGGCGTCCCTGCTGCGGTCGGAGTCGCGCCGGGCGCGGGTGTGGGCCCTGCCCGCGCCCCCCGGAGCCCGGGCCGACGCCCACGCCGGCCACACCGAGACGTCGGTGCTCCTGACCATGGCCCCGGCGGCGGTGCGGCTCGGCGCCGCCGAGGCCGGCCCCACCGCCCCCCTGGCGGAGCTGATGCCGGCCCTGGCCACCGCCGGGGTGGCGGCGGTCAGCCCCAACGGCGTGCTGGGGGACCCGGCCGGCGCCAGCGCCGAGGACGGGCGGCGGATCCTGGACGGGTGGGCGGCGCGCCTGGTGGCCGACCTGGAGGGCTGGCCGTGACCGGCCCGGCCGGGGGCGGCGGGGCCGGCCCGAGGGTGGCGGTGATCACCGGCGCCGCCCGGGGCATCGGCGCGGCGACGGCCCGGCTGCTGGCCGACGCCGGCTGGTTGCTGGTGCTCGTCGACCGCTGCGCCGACGACCCGGGGCTGCCCTATCCGCTGGCGTCGCCGGACGACCTGGAGCAGGTGGTCAAGGCCTGCGGGGGCCCCGAACGGGCGGAGGGGGTGGTGGCCGACGTGCGCGACCAGGCCGCCCTGGACGCCGCGGTGGCCGTGGCCGTCGACCGTTTCGGCGGCCTCGACGCCGCCCTGGCCATCGCCGGCAGCATCGCCGGCGGCGTGGAGGCGTGGCGCACCGGTGACGAGCTGTGGCACACCATGATGGCCATCAACCTGGAAGGCGCCTGGCGCCTGGCCCGGGCCGCCGTGCCGGCGCTGCTGGAGCGACCGGCGCCCCGCCAGGGGCGTTTCGTGGCGGTGGCGTCGGCCGGCGGGACGGTGGGGCTGTACATGCTCGCCGCGTACAGCGCGGCCAAGCATGGGGTGATCGGGTTGGTCCGCAGCCTGGCCGCCGAGCTGGCCCCGCACGGCATCACCGCCAACGCGGTGGCGCCGGGCTCGACGGTGGGCGCCATGCTGGACGCCACCGCCGCCCTCTACGGCCTCGGTGACGTCGGCGAGTTCGTGCAGCACCACATGCTGCCCCGCCTGCTGGAGCCGGCCGAGCCGGCCGCCCTGATCGCCTGGCTGTGCGGACCGGGCAGCAGCGGCATCACCGGGGCGGTGCTGCCGGTGGACGCCGGCATGACCGCCCGCTGACCCTGGACCCGCCGCCGATGACCCGGCTGCCCGCTCGCCCGTGACCTCGCCGCCTCACCCCCGCCCGCTGCCCGCCGGTTTCCGGCTGGTGTTCGATCCCGCGCTGCGCCGGCCCCACCCCGGGGTGCTGATCGGCGGGTCGCCCCTCCGGGTGCTGAAGCTGACCGCCGCCGGCGCCGGCCTGGTCGGGCGGTGGGCGGCGGGCGAGCCGGTCGGCGCCTCGGCCGGCGCCCGCGCCCTGGCCGCCCGCCTGGTGGACGCCGGGCTGGCCCATCCCCGGCCGGCCGCTGCCCCATCCCTGCCCGGGGCGGCGGTGGTGATCCCCGTCCGCGACGACCCGGACGGGCTGGCGGCCACCCTCGACGCCCTGGCCGCGACCGCCCCGGGCGTGCCCGTGTGGGTGATCGACGACGGGTCGGCGCCGGCGCTTCCCCCGCCGCCGCACGCCGGGGTGCGGCTGCTGCGCCGGGACTCCCCGGGCGGGCCGGCGGCGGCGCGCAACACGGGCTGGCGGGCCGCCGCCGGGGCCGACGTCATCGTCTTCGTCGACGCCGGCTGCGTGCTGGAGGCCGGGTGGCCGGAGGCTCTGCTGGGCCACTTCGCGGATCCCGGTCTGGCGGCGGTCGCACCGCGGGTGGCCAGCCGGGCGGCGGCCGGCACCCCCCGGGGCCTGGCCGCCCACGAGGAGGCGCACTCGCCGCTCGACATGGGCCCGGCGGAGGGCCCGGTCCGGCCGGGGGCGGCCGTGCCCTACGTGCCGACGGCCGTCCTGGCGGTGCGCCGCTCGGCCCTCGAGCCCGGATTCGACGAGGACCTCCGCTTCGGCGAGGACGTGGACCTGGTGTGGCGCCTCGGCGGCGCCGGCTGGCGGGTCCGCTACGACCCGTCGGTGCGGGCCACCCACCCGGTGCGGGCCACCCGGGGGCGGTGGCTGCGCCAGCGCTTCGACTACGGCCGCTCGGCGGCACCCCTGGCCGCCCGTCACGGCCGGGCGGTGGCCCCGCTCAGCGTGAACCCGTGGAGCGCGGCGGTGTGGGCGTTCCTCGCCGCCGGCCGCCCGGTCCCGGCCGCCGTCCTGGCCGTCGGGAGCGCGGCGGCGTTGACCCGGCGGGCCGGCAGGGACCGGGCCACGGCCGCGGAGCTGGGGCGGCTGGCCCTGTCCGGCCACGCCCGGGCCGGCGGCCCGATCGCCGGCGCCGTCCGGCGGGCCTGGCTCCCCCCGGCGGCGGTGGCCGCCGGGCTGGCCTGGAGGCTCGGCGACCGGCGCGCCCGGCGGGCCCTGGCGGTGGCGGCGGCGGCGACGATCGCCGGGGACGGAGCACGGGACTGGTGGACCCGGCGCCCGCCGGTCGACCCGCTGCGGTGGGTGCTGTGGCGGGTCGGGGACGACCTCGCCTACCAGGCCGGCGTGTGGGCCGGGGTGGCCCGCAACCGGTCGGCGGCGGCGCTCCTGCCCCGCTGGTGATCACCGTTTTCCCTCTACCCGGACCGGGAAGCAGACAGGGATGACTTCGACCAGAGCTGTGCAGGTCGCCCGCCGCGGAGGCGACTTCGAGATGGTGGAGCGCCCGCTCCCCGAACCCGGCCGGAACCAGGTCCGGGTGCGGGTGCACGCCTGTGGCATCTGCCACAGTGACTCCTGGGCCAAGGTGGGCGGCTACCCCGGGTCGTCGTGGCCTCTCGTGCCCGGCCACGAGATCGCGGGGACCGTCGACGCCGTCGGCCCCGACGTCCACGGCTGGTCCGAGGGCCAGCGGGTCGGCGTCGGCTGGTTCGGCGGCAACTGCGGGTGGTGCGAAGCGTGCCGGGCCGGTGACTTCATCAACTGCGAGCACATGCCCATACCGGGTATCACGACCGACGGCGGCTACGCCGACCACGTCGTGGTGGCGGCCAGCGCCCTGGCCCGGATCCCCGACGGGATCACCGACGAGGACGCCGCCCCGTTGATGTGCGCCGGCGTCACCACCTTCAACGCCCTGCGCCACAGCCCGGCGGGCGGCGGCGACCTGGTGGCCGTGCTCGGCCTCGGCGGGCTCGGACATCTAGGCGTGCAGTACGCGGCGAAGCTGGGCTTCGAGACGGTGGCCATCGCCCGGGGCGGGGAGAAGGAGGAGCTGGCCCGCCGCTGCGGAGCCCACCACTACATCGACAGCACCGCCACCGACCCGGGCGAGGCGCTGGCCAAGCTGGGCGGAGCGAGGGTGGTGCTGGCCACCGCGACCAGCGCCGAGGCCATCAACGCCTGCATCGGCGGCCTGGGCCGCCGGGGCCAGATCGTGGTGGTGGGGGCGGCCGCCGAACCGGTCCAGGCCGCGCCCGGCGCCCTCATCGGCGGCGGGCTCTCCGTCGTCGGTCACGCCTCGGGCACGTCCCGGGACTCCGAGGACACCCTGAAGTTCAGCGCCCTGTGGGGCATCCGCCCGATGACCGAGAGCCGCCCGCTGGAGTCGGCGGAGGAGGCCTACGAGCGGATGATCAGCGGGCAGGCCCGCTTTCGGATGGTTCTCACCACCGGGACCTGACGCTCCAGCCGGCCGCCCGTTGCGGTGGGCGGCCGGCTCCGGTCACGGGGCGGTCACTTTTTCCAGGAAGGCCAGCCCGTCGTCGAGGTGGGTGAGCAGGCGCTGCAGGTGCGGCACCGTCCCCCGGCAGCCGGTCAGGCCGAACTCCAGGTTGCCGTTGTAGCTGGTCACCGTGATGTTGAGGGCCTGCCCGTCGGTGGGGATGGACATGGGGTACACGCCCTCCAGCCGGGCCCCGTTCCAGTACAGCGGCTCGGTGGGGCCGGGGATGTTGGAGATGACCAGGTTGTAGCCCGGGTTGGCCAGGCGGCGGACCCCCGGCAGCATCCCGAGGATCATCGGGGACATGGCCACGGCGCTGGTCACGGTCACCTGGGTCGGCGTCATGGACCGCAGGGAGCTCTTCCCATCCTCCATCGACCGGTGGACCGCCGCCAGGCGTTCGGCCGGGTCCTCCACGTCGGTGGCCAGGTTGCACAGCAGCGCCCCCACCGCGTTCCCGCCCACCTCGGAACCAGCCTGGCGCAGCGACACCGGGGTCATGGCCACCAGCGGGTCGGCGGGCAGCGCGTCCAGGTCGAGCAGGTAGCCGCGCAGGGCGTGGCTGCACATGGCGAGGACCACGTCGTTGATGGTGGTGCCGGTCGCCGATGCCACCGCCTTGACCCGCTCCAGCGGCCAGGATTGGGCGGCGAAGCGGCGGGCGCCGGTGATCGGCTGGTTGAGGATGGTCTTCGGCGCCAGCGACGGCAGGTGGGAGTTGGAGTCGAGCAGGGCCTTCACCGCCGCCTTGCCGGCGATGGGCCCGAGGCCGGCGATCTCCAGGGAGGTCCGGGCGGCGGACACCGGGATGTCGAGCAGCCCGGCCAGCCCCTTCGACGACGGCTGCTGGCGCCGGCCCGGCTGGGTGGACCACGGCATGGGCATGTCCCTGGTCTCCGGGTCGGGGCTGAGCGTCTGGGCCAGCAGGCGCAGGGCGGACACCCCGTCCATCAGGGAGTGGTGGATCTTGGAGTAGACGGCGAACCGGTTGCCCTCGAGACCCTCGATCAGGTGGGCCTCCCACAGCGGGCGGTGGCGGTCGAGGAGGGTGCCGTGCAGCCGGGAGGCCAGAGCCAGCAGCTCCCGCACCCGCCCGGGACGGGGCAGGGCCGAGTGGCGGATGTGGTGCTCGAGGTCGACGTCGGGGTCCTCCTGCCAGCTCCACGCCCCCAGGCTGGTGGCCGGCCGGTAGGGGCGACGCCGGAAGATGGGCGCCACGTCGTCGGAGTGGATCACCTGCTGGTAGAGCTCCAGCAGGTAGTCCTCGCCGGCGTCAGGGGGGAAGTGGAACAGCTGCAGGCCCCCCACGTGCATGGGCTGCTCCCGGCGCTCGGCCAGTAGGAACATCGAGTCGTTGAGGGGCATGGGTGCCACGGCCGGTCTCCCCTGTCGTGATCGGGTCTGGAGTTGTCTTTCTTCGCCGTCCGGGGTGGCCGCTCCTACATGGACCCGTCCGCCCCTCGCCGCTCCCGACTGCTCCTACCCGGAGCGGCCGGCTCCTGACCGCCCCCGGCGGAGGCCAGTCAGGACCCGGTCCCGGCCCGGGACGTCTCGCCGGGGTCGCCCATCGCCCGGCCCAGAGCCACGAGCTGCGCCGCCAGGCCCGTGTATCCGGCCGGCGTCAGCTGGCCCAGCCTGGCCTTGGCGTCGGCCGGCAGGTCCAGCGCCTGCAGGAACTCCCTGACGTCGGCGGCGCTCACGACCTGGCCCCTGGTGAGCTGCTTCAGGCGCTCGTAGGGCTCCGGGAGCCCGTAGCGGCGCATGACCGTCTGGATCGGCTCGGCCAGCACCTCCCACTGCCCGTCCAGCTCGGCGGCCATCACCTCGGCCGCCGGGCTGACCTTGGCCAGCCCCTTGCGGGCGGCGGCGATGGCTATTCCCGAATGGCCCACGGCGACGCCCATGTTGCGGATGGCCGACGAGTCGGACAGGTCACGCTGCATGCGCGACACCATCAGCTTGGAGGCCAGGTGCTCGAGCAGGGCGGTGGAGACGCCGACGTTGGCCTCGGCGTTCTCGAAGTCGATCGGGTTCACCTTGTGCGGCATGGTGGAGGACCCGACCTCGCCGGCCACGGCCCGTTGGCGCAGGTAGGAGCGGCTGATGTACTCCCACACGTCGCGGCAGAAGTCGAGAAGCACGGCGTTGAAGCGGATGATGGCGTGGAACACCTCGGCCAGCGCGTCGTGCGACTCGATCTGGGTGGTCAGTGGGTTCCACTGCAGCCCGAAACCCTCCACGAATCGCCGGGACAGGCCGGGCCAGTCCACGTCGGGATAGGCGGCGGTGTGGGCCCCGTAGGTGCCGACCGCCCCGTTGAACTTGGCGAGCAGGCGGGTCGCCGAGGCCTGCGCCACCTGGTCCACCTGGCGCCGCCAGCGGGCGGCGAAGACGGCCATCTCCTTGCCGAGGGTGGTGGGCGACGCCGGCTGGCCGTGGGTGTGGCTCGGCATGGGCACCGAGGCGTTCGCCCCGGCCAGGGCCCACACCTCGTCGGTCAGAGCCCGGGCCTCCGGCAGCCAGGCCCCCTCGAGGCCCTCTTTGAGCATCAGGGCGTGGGCCAGGTTGTTGATGTCCTCCGAGGTGCAGGCGAAGTGGACGAACTCCGCCTGCTCCCGGCTGACCCCGATGCCCCCCAGTCGCTCCTTGAGGACGTACTCGACGGCTTTGACGTCGTGGTTGATGCGGCCCTCGATCTCCTTGATGCGGGCCACGTCGGCCGGCCCGAACCCGGCCGCCCATCCCCTCATGGTCTCGGCGGTACCGGCGTCCACCGGCCGCAGCTCGGTCACGGCCGGTTCACCGGCCAGGGCCAGGAACCACTCCACCTCCACCCGGAACCGCTGGCGGAACAGGGCCTCCTCCGAGAACGCCCGGGCGTAGGGGTCGGCCTGGCGGGCGTAGCGCCCGTCGAGGGGGGACAGCGCCGCCGTCCGGCGGGGCGGGCCGGCGGGGGTGTTCGTGTTGGCGCCGAGGGTGTTCGTGTTGGCGGCGGGGGTGTTCGTGTTGGCGGCGGTGGGGTCGGGGGTGGGGGAGGCCACGTCGATCGAGGTTAGTGGCGGGCCGGCGGGGCCCTTCCGGGCCTGGTCGGACGGGCCCTTGCGAGCCGGCGACCCTTCCGGGCCTGGTCGGACGGGGCCTTGCGGACCGCCGGGGGCCCCTTGCGGGCCGCCGACCCGGGCCCTTGCGGGCCGCCGACCCGGCTCTGGTGACGGGAATCCACGTCGGCGGAGATCG
>JAKAXG010000724.1 GCA_021827225.1 Actinomycetes bacterium
CGGGCCAGCTGCTTGACCCCGGGCGTCGCCGGCGGGTTGGTGTGGGCGGCGTGGTGGCGGGCCGCTTCGGCTCTGGCCCATGGCAGGGTCTCGCGGGCGGGGCCGAAGGTGATCAGAGCGCCGACAGAGACCACGCCCAAAGCGAGCAGGTACGGGGCGGGGCGTAGCCCGTAGGAGGCGACCAGCAGGCCGGCGGCGAGCCCGCCGAGCCCGGTGCCGACATATCCGGCCGATTCGTCGAGGCCTACCGCCAGGCCTCGGCCGGCCGGGCCGACCAGGTCGATCTTGGCGGTGACCGACATGCTCCAGGTCAGTCCCTGGTTGACGCCGAGGAACAGGTTGGCCGCCACCACCCACCACCAGGCCTGGGCGAAGATGATCAACACGGCGTAGGGCAGGGCGAATCCCCAGCCGATGAGCAGGATCTGCTTGCGGCCGAGGCGGTCGGAGAGCCGCCCGGCGACGAGGTTCATCACCGCTTTTACCGCGCCGAAGGCGGCTACGAACGACACGGTATAGAGGATGGAGACGACCCCGAAGGTGTGCTTCGCGAGCGGTGGTAGGGCGACCCGTTCGACGCCGATGGTCATGCCCACCAGCAGCGTGATGACGGTGAACAGCGAGAACTGCCACCAGTTCTCGCGCAGGCCGAGCCGGTGCTCGACGCTCGGGCTTGCTGTCGAGGTGGCGGCGGTCACTGTCCGGTCTCGAGGGGCCGCATGGAGGCTTGGGTCCACTCCTGCGGTCCGCCGCGCAGCACGGCCAGGTCGGTGGCCCCGGCGCGGGTGAGAAGGCTGGCGGCGGTGGCGGCCCGCTCACCATGCCCGCACATCACCACCGCCCGCTCGGATACCGCGTCATCCTGCCCGGGAAGGGAGCCGAGTTCGACGTGGCGGGCGCCAGGGATGTGACCGGAGTGGTATTCGCTGGCCTGGCGGACATCGAGCACCGGCCGATCTCCTATCTCGGTGACATCGACCAGCCCGATGCGGTTCACCGGCCCTCCGGCGGCGACCCAGGCATCCATCCCGCCCTGCAGTAGGCCGGCGAGTCGGTCGTAGCCGATCTTGGCCGCCTGCCAGGCCACCTCTGCCGGGTCTTGGCCGGCGCCGAGCACGAAGGCCACCGGCACGTCGGGCGGGACCAGCCAGCCCAGCCAGGTGGCGAACCCGTCCCGCAAAACGTTGGAGATGGCGCCGGGGATGTGACCGGCGGTGAACTCGCCGATGGGGCGCACGTCGATGAGGTATGCGCCCTGGCCCAGCAGACTTCTCACCTGCTCGACGTTCAGGCGGTCCAGGTCCAGCCGGGCGGGGAGCAGCGGGGGGCCGGTCCGGTTGAGTTCGCCCAGGCGGTCGAAGTAGGCCGGGTAGGAGCCGAGGCTGTCCAGCAGGAGGCGGACGAAGGTGTCCTCATCGGGGGCGGCGAGCAGGTCGTTGGAGCGCTTCTGGGCGCCGATGGTGCTGGTGCGTTCCTGGCCGGGCGGGGCCGAGCAGAACGATCCGGCCCCGTGGGTCGGCCACACGGCGGTGGCATCGGGCAGGCCGGCCAGGCGGCGCAGGGACCGGTACTGGGCGCGGGCCAGTTCCTCGGCGCGATCGGCGCCGAGCAGGTCGGTGCGCGCCGCGGAGCCGACGATGAGCGAACCGCCCGTGAACACCCCGATTTCCCGGCTGCCGTCGAGGAGCAGGTACGAGAGGTGCTCGTCGGTATGGCCCGGCGTCCCCAAAGCTCGCAGCGTGAGACCGCCCAGGTCGACCTCGTCGCCATCCTCCAGCCGGCGGTACGCAATCCGGCGCTGCCCTGCCGCCGATGCCAGGACAGTGGCCCGGTCATCATGAGCCAGCTGGACGGCGCCGGTGAGGAAATCGGCGTGCAGGTGAGTATCCGCGCTGAAAGCCACTCGCAACCCCCGTTTGCCTGCCGCTTCGCGCAAGGCCCGCACGTCCCGAGAAGCGTCGACCGCCAGCGCCCGCCCGTCGCCCAGGTCGACGAGGTAGGCGGAGTTGCCCAACCCCTCGTCGATTAGGGGTATCAGATGCTCGTCGCCAAAGCCCACAACGTCCTCCTGTCCTGCGAGCGGCACCGTCGATGCTACAGTATTCCAGAGATCTTTGGAGAATGTGACCCGGCCCGGTCCGAGGCTCCAGGTACCTGTACCAGGAACCCCGTCGAGAAAAACCCGCATCACATCTATTCCAAAGATCAATGGAAGATAGTGCCGAAGGACCCTGTTGTCGTCCGGACCGGCGGGTACCTTATCCACAGATCGTTGGAACACTCAGGGAGGTGTGCCGGTGGAGGGTCGTGAGGCGAAAGACCGGCTCTACGAGCAGTTCGCCCGGACGGCCAAGGCGGTGGCCAGCCCGAAGCGGATCGAGCTGCTGGAGCTGCTGGCCCAGGGCGAGCACACCGTCGAATCCCTGGCCCAGGCCACCGGCATGGGGGTCACCAACACCTCCGCCCATCTCCAGGTGCTGCGCCGGGCCCGGGTGGTGGAGACCCGAAAGGAAGCCACCAAGGTCTTCTACCGCCTCGCCGGCGAGGAGGTGGCGGCCTTCATCGTGGCGCTGAGGGACCTGGCCCGCTCCCGACTGGCCGAGGTCGACGAGGTGGTACGGGACTATTTCACAGCCCGCGACGCCCTGGAACCGCTTAGCCGGGCCGAGCTGGTCGAGCGGGCCGAGCGAGGCGACGTGGTGATACTGGACGTGAGGCCCCGGGAGGAGTTCGCCCAAGGGCACATCCCCGGTGCCCTGTCTGTCCCGCTCGACCAGCTGGACGCCAC
>JAKAXG010000725.1 GCA_021827225.1 Actinomycetes bacterium
AACCGTGACGTTGTGGACGATCAACGACACGAACGACACCGGAGACGAACCTACCGAGGGCGCGCTCCCTGGAAGTAGGGCTGAACGGCCCTGCCCGTCCGCCGGCTGCGGGGGGATCAGCTGGTGCGGAAGCTGGCCGCGATGGCGGCCATGTCGGCGTCCGAGCCGGTGAGCGTCACGATGTAGACGAACCCGTTGGCACCGGTGTAGTACTGCGTCTGGGCCACCTCGATGTGGGCGCCGGCCGGCGTTGTGACGGGCAGAGTGCTGCTGGCCCGGAGCGCCTCGTGGCCGCCGATGCTCACGTACGACGTGCCAGTCATCGTGGCCCCGAGCCTGGCATCCTCGCCGGGCAGGGCGGAGGCGATCTGGACCAGGTCGCCGGACGAGTAGGTGAGGTCGGGCTGGGCGTCGACGCTCACGTTGGATGCGAAGCCCTGCGAATCTGCCACCGGGTTGATGGCGAGCAGGGCCATGCCCTTCTCGGCCAGTTGGAGAGCGCTAGTGGCGAACGCCGAACGGAGGTTGGGGTTCGACTGCTCCATCTCGTTCATGGCCGCCTGGGCCCCCGGGCTGGTCGGGTCCACCGCCTTCCATGTTTCGGGTATGGCGATCGTGAACCCGTCGGCGGAGCTGTGGAACGTGGTGAAGCCGGTGGGCGCGGTGGGACCGCCGCCGACCGGCAGGGCGGGTGCGGCGCTGGAAACGGCTGGGGAACCGTTGCGGGGCTTCACGGTGGCGGCCGCTATGACGCCTACCAGCACGAGCACGCTGAGGCAGGACGCGGCGGCTATGGCGATCGTCCTCTCCCTGCGCCAGATCGGCGGCGTCGGCTGCACGAAATAGCCGCGATACGGCGGACCCGGATGGTACGGGCCCGCCGGGGGCCACGGCGGCAGCTGAGGAGGATGAAGACCGACCGCTGAAGGCTGACCGTCCCACCCGGCCGGCTCGGTCGGAGGCGCAGCCGGAGGTGGAACCGGCGGGGACGAGGTCCGGAAGTCCGTCAGGAACCCCATGGGGTCGGAGCGGTTACAGCTGCAGGCGTCGATGCCGGCACCGCAGATCTGACAGGCCTCCATAAAATGCTATCGGTTCCATTCGCTGTCGACTGAACAGCCGATGACGCCGCCGGCGACGAGGGACCCTGCTCCCCGGAGGCGGTCCGGGCGGGGCTGGTCTGGCGCTCGGATGGGTAGGGAATCGGGAAGTGAAAAGAGACAGCTCCTGGCGCCGACCGGGTGAGACCGAAGCCGAACGGGCTGACCGCAACTTCGCCGACCTGCTCCAGGAGCTGCGGATCACGCTGACCGGCGCCCAGATCCTCTTCGCCTTCCTGCTGGTGGTGCCGTTCAACAGCGAGTTCCGGCGCACCACCCCCCTCCAGCACGGCCTGTACATCGGGACGCTGGTCGGTTCGGCGCTGTCGGCCGGCCTGCTGGTCGCCCCCGCGGCCATGCACCGCGTCCTGTTCGGCCGGCAGCTGAAGGACAGGCTGGTGGTGGTGGCCGGCCGGCTGGCCATAGCGGGCCAGACGTTGTTCGCCCTGTCCCTGGCCCAGGGGGTGTTCCTGGTCGTTGACTACCTGTACGGCTTGGCCGCCGGTCTGGTGCTGTCCCTTTCGCTCCTTGTCTGGTACCTCGGGTGCTTCTTCGCCCTGCCCTGGATCATCCGCTGGCAGGAGGAGGGGCGAGGCGGTCGCTGAGCTCTCAGAAGGCGACCGGGCGCCTACCCCGGTCCGCTCCCGGGCCGGCCTCGGCCGCGGCGTGGACCACCCGGTTGCGGCCTTCGTGCTTGGCCTGGAACAGGGCCCGGTCGGCGCGGGCCAGGGCGGACGGGAGGTCCTCCCCGGGCTGCATCTCGACCACCCCGAAGCTGGCGGTGAACTGGGGTAGACCGGCGTTCGCGGCGCAGGTCTCGATCTTCGTCCGGAGCGCGTCCAGGATGCTCACCGCGCTGTCGGGCGCGCAGTCCAGCATGGCGATCACGAACTCCTCCCCGCCGTGGCGCCCGAGGAGGTCCGTGGTAGCCACATTCTGGCGGAGGGTCTGGGCGAACACCCGCAGTGCCCGGTCCCCGGTCTCGTGGCCGTAGGTGTCGTTCAGCTCCTTGAAGTGGTCGAGGTCGCCTATGGCCAGCGAGACCGCCATGTCGAGGTCCCTTCTCGACATCAGGGTGGTCTCGAACGCCCGGCGGTTCAGCAGCCCGGTGAGGCTGTCGGTGGTCGCCTGCAGCTCGATCTCCGACACCATCCTGATCATCCCCAGTCGGGCCCCGGCCAGGCTGGCGACGGTGTTGAGGCGGGCCAGGTCCCCGTCGGGGACCGGTTCGCTGACGGTGCCGGGGGCGTGGATCACCCCGACGGTCCGGCCCATGATCGACACCGGGACGCACGCCGCCGAGCGGGCCGCACCGGCCTCGCGGAGCTTCGGGCAGGCGCCCAGCTTGTCACTGTCCGCGAAGCGCAGCGTGTGGCCCCGGCGGGCCGCCGGGCAGTGATCGGGGGAGTCGACCGGGCAACCGCCGCCCGATCCGGTGCCCGGCCACCGGACCGCACGGTGGAGGTGGGCGTGGCTGTTGTCGGCCAGGAGGAGCTCGACCGGGTCCTCCGGGCGGACCATCCCGAACGCGTGGCCGATCACGCCGAGCACCTCGGATTCCCCGACGGCCATCTCCAGCGCGCTCGACAGGTCGGTCTCGAACTGCTTCTGCTCTGCCTCGACCTGCTGGCGGGCCGAGTCCTCCTGGGCCCGCTCGAGCAGTTCACGTAGATCCTCGACGTTCC
>JAKAXG010000726.1 GCA_021827225.1 Actinomycetes bacterium
CGGGACGCTCATCACCTCGAGGGCGTCGATCTCGTCGGTGACCCGCATGGCGCCGAGCTCCGAGGTGAAGCGGCAGCCCATCTGGGCGGCCAGACCGAAGGCGGTCAGCAGGGGGGTGAGCTCCCTGGTGTTGGCGAACGCCGACAGGTAACCGGCCAGGGGACCGAGGCCGATGATGTCCAGCGCCTGGTACCCCTCGAGGGCCAGCTGGACACCGACCACTGCGGAGAGCAGGGCGGCCACCACCACGGTGGAGGCCACGACGGCGAGTATCCGGCTGCCGAAGGTGACCTCGCCGATGAGGCGCAGGTACTCCTTGCGGTAGCGGCGGATGACCAGGGGCACGCTGGCCAGCGCCTGGATCACGAACAGCAGCAGGTCACCGAACATGACCATCTGCGACACCACGCCCGAGGTCAGGCGCGTGGTCCTGTCCCGGGTGCTGCGCAGTACCGAAGCGGGAGCGGCCATCAGATCGAACCCATCAGACGAACGGGGGCGGGACGAGGACGAGGAAGATCTCGGTGAGGATGAGGTTCACGACGAACAGAGCGACCCCCGTCACCACCACCGACTGGTTGACGGCCTCTCCCACCCCGGCTGGCCCCTTCTTGACGTTGAGGCCCTTGTAGGACGCCACGATGGCGGCGAGCACGCCGAAGACCACCGCCTTCAGCTCCGACTCGATGATGTCCTGGGGCTGGGCGAAGGTCGTGAAGGAGTTGAGGAAGCCACCGGCGGCGCCGTGCAGGACGGTCACGTCGGCGACGTATCCGGACAAGATGCCAGCCATGGCGACGATGCCGTTCAGGAGCACCGATACCACCACCATGGCGAACATCCGGGGAGCCACCAGGCGCTCCACCTCGTCGAGGCCCATCACCTGCATGGCCGCGATCTCGTCCCGGATGGTCCGGGCGCCCAGGTCGGCGCACACCGCGGACCCGCCGGCGCCGGCCAGGACGATGGCCACGATCACCGGAGCCGCCTCCCGCACGGTCCCCACGGCGTCCACGGCACCGACGAAGGAGGGCGCCCCGATCTGGTTGGCCAGGGTGCCGACCTCGAGCACCAGCACCAGGCCGAAGGGGAGGGCTATGAGCAGGGTGGGCAGGAGTGAGACCGACACCAGGAACCACGCCTGCTCGAAGAACTCGGCGTAGGAGAAGCGGCGGTGGACGACCGCGTCGACCGTGGCGATCACGGTGTCGAGGGTCAGCGCTATCAGGCCGCCGAAGGACCTGACGCCCCCGCTCGCCGACTCGCCGAGCGTCCCCACCCCCCGCTGGACCGCCTGGGCGGCCCGCTCCGCGCCGGTGGGGCGCCGGTGCTCCAACGAGGTGGGTGAGGAGCCTCTGCGCTCGTCAACTGCGGTCACAAGCAGCCCGCTTCTGCCCACATGCCGGAACTGCTCGTTCTGGGCTTCTCGTGCCGCTTGCGCCCACGGCGAAGAGAAAAGCACATGACCGGGGTCACATCAAACTCCTGGTGCGATCTGAGTGGTGGATGGGAGCAGGCAGGAACATGGCCTTGTTACGAAGTATCTTGACCATCAGGGCTGCCGGTTCCTGCTTCGAGTGCAGATCTGGTGGAAAGACCCCGCTTCAGCCGATGACGGCCCACCAATCCGGGAGAGGAGGAACGCGGTGAGCACAACGTCCAGGAGTACGCCGGTACATGACGCCCCTCCTGCCGGTGGGGACGCGGTCATCGCGCTGAGAGGCGTAACCAAGAGGTTCGGGAGCCATACCGTCCTCAAGGACCTGACCTTCGATATCCCGCGGGGGAAGATCTCGGCGGTCCTCGGGCCGTCCGGGACCGGCAAGTCGGTGCTGCTCAAGAACATCATCGGCCTGCTCCGTCCGGAGGAGGGTCAGATCTACGTCGACGGCGAGCCCATCGTCGGCATCCGGCACAAGGACATGCTGCGGATCCGGCGCAAGTTCGGCGTGCTGTTCCAGGACGGCGCCCTGTTCGGGTCGATGAACATCTTCGACAACATCGCCTTCCCTCTGCGCGAGCACACCAACCGCTCGGAGCGCGAGATCAAGGCGCTGGTCATGGAGAAGGCCGAGATGGTGGGCATGGTCGCCCACCTGGACAAGGTGCCCGGCGAGATCTCCGGTGGTATGCGCAAGCGGGCCGGGCTGGCCCGGGCGCTCATCTTGGACCCCGAGATCGTCTTCTTCGACGAGCCGGACTCCGGCCTGGACCCGGTACGTGTCGCCTACCTGGACGAACTGGTGAAGTCGGTCCAGAGGGAGACCGGCTGCACCTTCTTCATCATCACCCACAACATCGACTCGGTGAAACGGACGGCCGACTACATCGGCATGCTCTACCGGTCCAGCCTGGTCCGCTTCGGTCCGGCCGGGGACATGTTCGTCAGCGACCGGGCCCTGGTGAAGCAGTTCCTGGCCGGGAGCTCCGTGGGACCGATCGGCATGGACGAGATGGTCGACGCGGCCCGGGGCGAGGCCGACGTGGCCGCCCTCCTCGCCGACGAGGCCGCTGACGCCGGCGGCGCCGCTCCCCGCCACGAGGACGGCCACCTCGACGACGGCTGGAGGCCGGGGGGGAACGGGTCGGGCCAGGTCACGGTCAGGACCACCGAGCGGACCGAGCAGCTGCCCCAGGTCGGCGGTACCGCCGATACGGAGTCCCTGCCCGTCGTGGGCCCGGGCGCCAAGCGGATCCACGACTGGGCCGAGGAGGAAGCGGGCCACCGACCGGAGGCTGGCGAACCGGAGGGGTCAGGGGCGGAGGTGGCCGAGGCGCCGAAG
>JAKAXG010000727.1 GCA_021827225.1 Actinomycetes bacterium
CCGGCGACGACGTCATCGCCGCGGTGGAGGCGCTCGGCATCGCCGGGGAGCCGGTACTGGCCCCGGCGGCCCGCCCGGAGCGGCCCCACGGCGACGCCCCGCTCACCGCCCAGACCCTCGGGGAGGCCGTCGGCGCCCTGCTGCCCGAAGACGCCGTGGTCATCGACGAGTCCAACACCTCGGGGCTGTTCATATCCGGGGCCACCGTCGGCGCCCCTCCCCACGACTGGCTGACCCTGACCGGCGGGGCCATCGGCAGCGGCCTGCCGATGGCCACCGGCGCCGCCGTCGCCTGCCCCGACCGCAAGGTCGTCGCCCTGCAGGCCGACGGCTCGGCCATGTACACCGTCCAGGCCCTGTGGACCATGGCCCGGGAGGGGCTCGACGTCACCACCGTCATCCTGTCCAACCGCAGCTACGCCATCTTGAACATGGAGCTGCGGCGCGTCGGCGCCGAGGCCGGCGGTCCCCGGGCCCGGGCCATGCTCGACCTGCACGACCCGGACCTGGACTTCGCCAGCCTGGCGAGGGGCATGGGGGTGCCGGCCACCCGGGCGGAGACGGCCGGGGGGTTCGCCGACCAGCTGGCCCGGGCCCTGTCCGAGCCGGGTCCCAATGTCGTGGAAGCTGTCATTAGCCGCTGAGCGACTTCTTCCTCTTTTCTCAGCCACGTACGGCACCATGATTGGCGTATGGACCGAAACACCATCAAGACCACTTTCATACTGACCCTCCTGGCCGCCCTGTGCGTCGGGATCGGGTCGATCTGGGGCACCGGCGGTCTCGTCATCGGACTGGTGATCGGCCTGCTCTTCACGGGCGGCTCCTACTGGTTCTCCGACTCCATCGCCATCCGGGCCGCCCGGGCGGTGCCGGTGTCGGAGGCGCAGATGCCCGACTACTACGCCGTGGTCCGGGACCTCAGCACCCGGGCCGGGCTGCCCATGCCCCGGCTGTACGTCACCCCCGACGCCCAGCCCAACGCCTTCGCCACCGGGCGCAACCCGGAGCACGCGGCGGTGGCCGTCACCGAGGGCATCCTGCAGATCTGCACCTGGGACGAGATGCGCGGCGTCCTGGCCCACGAGCTGTCGCATGTCGGCAACCGGGACATCCTCATCTCCTCGGTGGCCGCCACCATCGCCATGGCCATCACCATGCTGGCCCGCATGGCGGCGTGGGGCGGCCTGTTCTTCGGCGGCAACCGCCAGAACGAGGGGGAGAACATCTTCGAGCTCCTGGCCCTGGTCATCCTGGCCCCCATCGCCGCCATGCTGCTGCAGATGGCCCTGTCCCGCAGCCGGGAGTACGAGGCCGACCGCTCCGGCGCCCGCCTCATCGGCGACGGCGAGCCGCTGGCCCGGGCGCTGGCCAAGCTGGATTCCGCCGGCCGGCAGATCCCCATGCCCTACGTCCGCCGGGAGATGGCCCCCATGTACATCATGAACCCCATGGCGGGGATGAACATCTCCCTGAAGGGGCTGTTCTCCGACCACCCGCCCACCGAGGACCGCATCGCCCGGCTCCGCTCCAAGGAGTGGGCCAAGTAGTTCGGCGCCTCCTCCTGGTCGCCGTGGTCCTGGCCGCGGTGCTGGTCGGGGTGGACCTGGCCGCCCGGTCCGTCACCCAGGCCGCCATAGCCGACCACGTCAAGGCGTCCACGTCGGCCAGGAGCGCCTCGGTGTCCATCAACTCCTTCCCGTTCCTGTGGGACGCCGGCGTGGAGGGCCGCCTGGCCGACGTCACCGTCACCGGCCGCGACATCCCCGCCGGGCCGCTGCGGCTGGACGCGGTGGAGGTGCAGGCCCACCAGATCCGCTTCGACCGCAGGGTCCTCTTCAACGCCCACTCGGTCAAGCTGACCTCCATCTCCAGCGCCACCGTTACGGTGACCACTCACCTGACCGGGCTGGAGCAGAGCCTGGCCAGCGCCCTGGGGGCGGTGGTGGCCGTCGAGCCGGGCGACCAGCTGGTCGTGCGGGTCGCCGGCCGCACCGTGTTCTCCTACCAGCTCAGCCGCATACCGCTGATCCCCGACTGCCCGCTCCAGGTGCAGCAGATCGCCGGCGGCTACAGCCTGTCGTGTACCGTCGCCCCCGTGCCGGCGTCCGTGCTCGCCGCCCTGTCGCAAGCATGAGGGTGGCCCTCGAGGTGGGGCCCCGCTGGGTGTTCGCCATCGCCCTGGACTGGCCGGGCTGGTGCCGGCGGGGCCGGGGGGAGGACGGCGCCGTGGAGGTCCTGCTCGGCTACGCCGACCGCTACCGGGCGGTCCTCGGCCGGGAGCTCGACCCCGGCCCGGTCGAGATCGTCGCCCGGGCCCCCGGCGACGCCTCCACCGAGTTCGGCGCACCCGGGCCGCCGAAGGACTGGGACCGGGAGCCGCCCGGCCCGGCCATGGTCGAGATCCTCCGGGCCTGCTGGGCCTACTTCGACGCGGTGGTCGCCGCCTCGCCGGCGGAGCTCAAGAAGGGCCCCCGCGGCGGAGGGCGCGACCGCGACGCCATGGTCGACCACGTCCGGGAGGCGGAGCGGTCCTACGCTTCCAAGCTCGGGGTGCGGGTCCCGCCCCGCACCCCCTGGCCGGACCAGCGGCAGCTGATCACCGCCACGCTGGCCTCGCCGCCGGCGGACGCCCGGTGGCCGCCGGGTTACGCGATCCGGCGGGTGGCGTGGCACGTCCTGGACCACGCCTGGGAGATGCAGGACCGCCGCCCCTAACCGGCCAGGTGGCGCTCCACCGACTCCACCTTCGCGCGCAGCCGGCCGCCCGGGTCGTCGG
>JAKAXG010000048.1 GCA_021827225.1 Actinomycetes bacterium
CCCGGTCCGCACCCGGCACGGGCCCCGCCGGCGGTGGGCCTCGACGTCGGCGGCGAAGACGGTGAGGGCGCTGTGGACCATCTTCACCACCCCGTCGGGATGGTGGCAGGCGCCCCGTCCGGGGATGATCCCGAGCAGGTCGTGCACCCGGCGCAGGGCCGAGCCCCGCCGCTCCCCGCTGGCCACCCCGTCGAAGGCGTCGGCCAGCGCCGGCAGCCCGTGGAGGCACGGTCCGCACTGGCCGGCCGACTGGCCGGCCATCCACCGCACCACGGCGGCCGTCTCGAGCAGCCCGCACGAGTCAGCGCCGAGGACGGACAGGGCGGCACAGCCGGGCGTGGCCCGCACCTGGGCCAGCGAGGCGGAATCGAAGCCGAGGCCGGCGGCGCCGGCGAAGGACACCCACGCCCCCGAGTAACCGCCCACCAGCACGGCCTGGGGGGTCGAACGGGGGGCGGCCTGGCCCACGACCGATCCGAGCGCCAGCCCGTAGGGGACTTCGTACACCCCGGGGCGGCCCACGTCGCCGGTCAGGGTGACCAGCGTGCTGCCGGGGTCACGTTCGGTGCCGAGGCCCCGGAACCAGCCGGCCCCGAAACGGGCGATCAGCGCGACGTCGGCGAGGGTCTCCACGTTGCTGACCAGCGTCGGTCGGCCCCGGACCCCCTTCTCGAACGGCCGCGGCGGGACGAACGTCGGCTTGGCCGGACCGCCGTTCAACCAGTGCACCAGGGCCGACTCCTCGCCGGTCACGAACGCCCCGGGCGTGGCCTCCACCCGGATGGGCACCCGGTCGGCTCCGACCCGGCTCCGCTCGGTGAGGGCCCGGGCCACGGCGCCGAGCGAATCGGGCGCCCCCCGGTCGATGCAGAGGATGGCCTCGGTAGCTCCCACCGACTCGGCGGCGATGCTGATGCCGTCGAGCACCAGGTGGGGGCTGCAGGCGAGCAGGGCCTTGTCCTTGAGGCTGGCCGGCTCCCGCTCCGCCCCGTTGGCCACGAGGACCGCCTGGCGCTGGCCCAGCACCGCCCGCATCTTGACCGCGGTCGGGAACGCGGCGCCGCCCCTACCCCGCAGCCCGGCCCGCTCGATCTCGTCGATCAGGGACGACCCCCCGCCGGGCATGCGCCCCCACCGGGCGGCGTGGCCGTCCAGGCCGGGGCCGCCCTCCCGGTTGAGCAGCCTGGGCAGGGCGGTGGCGGGAGGGGCGGTGATCCGCTGCGCCCGGGTCACGCCTGCACCTCTAGCCGGCCCCGCACCTGGCCCGACTCGCCGGATATGTCCAGCCTGATGGTGGCGATCACCGACCGGCCCCGGTTGTCCTGCAGGGAGGCGACGACCGTGGTCTCCTGGAGTTGGGTCACGTGCCCGGTGTACTCGGCCGGGTCGGAGGAGGGGCCGAGCGATACCTGGCTACCGGTGAGGCTCACGCCGCCCTCGACGGGCTGGCCGGTGAGCACCAGTCGCAGGGTTCCCGACGAGCCCCCGTCCAGCGACTGGAAGGTCCCGCTGATCACCACCGACACCAGCCCGTTGCCGTCAGGGCCGGTCTGGCTCTGCGACCCCTGGAGCGAGGCGGTGAGCGGGAGGGAGAGGCCGGCGGAGGAGCCCGGCGCCGGCGACGCGGACGACGGCGACGGGGACGGGGCCGACGACTGGCCGGACGGAGAGGAGGCCGACCCGCCGCTGTTCGCGGCGGCCCCCGAGGCCAGCAGTGACGGCGGGGTGCCGGCCTTGCGGGCCCAACCGGCCTTCAACGGGCCCGAAGCCGCCCACGCCGCCACCACCACCGGTACGAGGACGCTCGCCACGACGGCGCTCCCCCGGACCGTCGAGTTGGCGGCGGTCCAGCCGCGGGACAACCTCCACCACAGGGCGGCGACTACGGCCAGGGTGCAGGCCACGTAGAGGAACAGCACCCAGCCGAGCTTGGAGTCCGATCCGGTGCCCAGGCCGTGCACCAGCGCCACCGGCCAGGAGGCGTAAGCCGCCCAGTGGACCGCCCGCCACGCCCGGTAGCCGATGCGCTCGCGCAGGAGGCTGGTGACGATCACGGCCAGCATCAGATCCAGTGCCAGCGCCCCCAGCCCGGTCCAGAACGGCCGGTACTGCGAGGCGTAGGGGATGAAAAGGTCGATCACGTGGATGGGCGCGAAGCTGTCCAGGACGGCCGTGATCACGTGGACGGCGATGGCGGCCACGGCGAGCAGGGACCCGTTCTTGTGCAGGGCCGAGACGACGAAGCGGGGCAGCCCGGGCCGGGCGTAGCGGGCGGCCTGCGCCAGGCCCAGGACGGTGGTCAGGGTCAGCAGGATCAACGAGACCATGCCGAAGCCCCGGGTCAGGTACCACAGCGCCCGCGAGTTGGTGGCTATGGCCGCCGTCGTCACCGGGCCCCGCCGGGAGGGGGATCGGCCGGCCAGCCGCCGGAGGTGCTCACCGTTCCGTCCACGGCCACCAGCCGGGCGGGCAGCGCCTGCGCGTCCAGCCAGGCGGGGGCGGTGGAGCCCATGAGCAGGGCGGCGCAGGACGCGATGTTGGCGTCGAGGCAGGAGGCGGCGGCCACGCTGACCGTCCGCCACTCCCCCGCCGCCGGCTCCCCGGTCCGGGGGTCGATGATGTGGTGCAGATCGCGCTGCCCCCGCCGCCACCGACGCACCCAGGTGCTGGAGGTGGCCAGGCCCCCGGAGGTGATGGCGACGGTGCACTGGGCCGCCTCGGGCGGGTCGGAGTGGTCGTCGGAGATGCCGATCGCCCACCCGCCGTCGGGCGCCGGCCCGGCCACGGAGATGTCACCGCCCAGGCTGACCAGGACCGCCTCCCCGGTCTCGGCGCTGGCCCGGCGGGCCGCCCGGTCGGCGCACAGCGCCTTGGCGGTGGCGCCGAAGTCGAGCTCCACCCCCGCCGGGACGGTCACCGTGCGCCGGGCCGGGTCCAGGGTGACGGCGGTCCAGCCGGGTACCCGGTGGGCGTGCAGCACCAGGGGCGGCCCGTCCGGATCGACCCTGGCGAAGTCCCTGTCGTAGCCCGCCATCCGCAGCGCCCGGCCGATCGTGGGGTCCACCAGTCCTCCGGTCAGCCGGGCGGCGCGTAGCGCCGCCTCGGCGGCTTCCCAGAACAACTCGGACACCTCCACGGGCCGACCGGCCGCCCGGTTCAGCGCGGCCAGCTCGCTGTCGTCGCGGAACCGGCTGCACGCCCGGTCCACGGCGTCGAGCTCGTCGGACAGGACGGCCATGGCGGCCCGCTGGACCGAGCCGGCGGCGACCAGGGTCGCGGTGGTCCCCAGGGCCGGGAAGGTGCTGCTCTCCAGGATGCTCACGGTGGTCCGGTCAGGATCCGCCCGAGCTCACCACTGGCGGAGCCTGGACCGGCTGCGGGGCCTGCACCGGTGAGGACAGGCCCCCGCCGGAGATGCCCTGGGAGCCCAGCCCCCCGGCGCCCGGGTCGAGCTGGCCCGAAGGCTGGAGCGGGGCGGGGGCGGTCGCCGCGCCGGCGGTGCTCGGGTGGCTGCTGCGTCCGGGCAGGGCCTTGGCGACCGCCGCGGTGAGCACGCCGCCGGCCACCACCCCACCGACGGCCAGCCAGCGGGTGAAGGTCCCGATGCGGTCCAGGCCCATGTCGCGCGCGGCTCGAGATCCCATACGGACCAGTCTCCCCGGACCGGCTGAAGGCCACCCTGAGGGGCAAGTAAAGCTTAAGCTAAGAGTTCCGCCCCGGGGGCGGCGGACCCTCAGTGCCGGAAGCCGAAGTGCTGGTACACGGAGAAGCCCCCGTTGTGGCCGTAGGTCACGATGCCGAGGAACACCCCGATGACCAGCGTGGCGGCCAGCGCCCAGGTCCGGGTGCCGGCCCGGGCTATCTCCCGGCGGGTGCGCTGCATGTAGTCCAGCGGGGCCAGATGGGCGGTCTCGCGTATGTGGCCGAGCACGTGGATGGCCATGGCCCCGAACCACAGCACGAAGCTCGCCTTGTGGATGAACAGCAGGCTGTTGCGCGTGGATACGGGGGCGGCGATCAGCCCCACCCCGCTACCCAGCAGTATCACCGTCAGGATGACCACCACCGGGCCCAGCAGGCGCAGCAGCGCCACCGGGGGGCCCTTCCGCCGGTACGCCGGCGACCCGGAGTAGTAACGCATGAAGCGCCAGCCGGTCGTGCCGATCTTGAGCAGCACCGGGGGCAGCATCATCATCCCGAGGAACACATGGATGTTGATGAGCTGGCGGATGCGCAGGATGGTGAGACCCTCCGCGAACAGCAGGACCAGAAGGACGGCCGCCAACGTGCCGGTGAGCCGGGCGTTCGACTCCACGCCCTCGAGGAACCGTCGGCTGACCCCGTAGCGGCCCCGCCGCGTCTGCATGTGCATCGTCGACCAAGACTACGGTCCCGGCCGGACACCGCCCCTTCAGGACGACAATTTTTGCCGCTCCTTAAGGTTCTCCTGACCGTGTGGATCACGGGCGTGGGCGGCCCCGTCGCTGCGACGCATGGTTATGACCGCGTCGAGACCCCGGGGATCGGCGGGCAGCAGCTCTATGCCGGCGTCGTTGCGGGCGGCCAGCTGCTGGACGATGGCCAGGCCCAGGCCGCTGTGGCCGCCTTTCGATCCCGGCGCCTGCCAGAAGCGGTCGAAGGCCCGCTCCCGCTCCTCGGCGCTCATGCCCGGGCCGTTGTCGGTGACGTGAAGGACCATGTCCCGCCCGGACGGCGGCTCCAGCCGGACCTCGATGCGGCCGCCGGCGTCGAGGGCGTCCAGGGCGTTGGCGATGAGATTGTCGAGCATCTGGTCCAGATCCCCCGGGACCAGCCATCCGTAGCCGGCGTGGTCGGCGGGGATGCTGCTGTCGAGCCCTATCCGCCGCTCGTCGGCCAGGGCCGACCACGACTGGCAGCGCTCCTCCACCACGCTGCGCACGTCCACCGCCCGTCGCTCCGGGGCCCGGCCCTCCGCCCGGCCCAGGGTCAGCAGGCCGTCGACGATGCGTGACAGCCGCTGCACCTCCTGCCCGGCGGCGGCGATGCCGGCGGCCTGGGGCTCACCGGCGGCCACCTCCAGGTTCTCGAGGCGCAGCCGCAGGGCGGTCAGCGGGGAGCGCAGCTGATGGGAGGCGTCGGCCACGAAGCGGGTCTGAGCCTGCAGAAGGTCCCGCAGACGGCCGGCCATGCGATTGAACTGGTCGGCCAGGTCCTTCATCTCCGCCGGGCCGCGCCGCGACGCCCGGGCGCTCAGGTCGCCCTCGGCGAACGCGTACACCGTCGACTCGAGCCTCTCCAGCGGCCGGGTCAACGACCGGGCCAGCAGGAGCCCCAGCGCCGCGGTGAGGACCAGGATGCCGCCGGCGAAGGCGAGCAGCGCCAGCCAGATGTCGTGCACCCGGTCCAGCGTGGCGGTGGCGGGGATGCCGAGCAGCACCGCCCCGCCGGGCAGGCCTCCGTCGGACACCGGGACGGCGGCGAAGGCGAACGGGATGCCCTCGTCGGTGCCGAAGGCGTTGGCCGGCCGGCCGTCGAGGGCGGCCTCGACCAGCGCCCGGTTCTCGGTGAGGGCGTCGCGGTCGGCGTCGGTGTCGGACATGGCGGTGATCCGGCCCGCCGTGTCCACCACCGACACCTCCCCCCCGGTCGAGGCGTGGTAGCGCTTGACCAGGGTGGTGAGATCGCCCTGCTGGTGACGCTCGAGCGCCTCGGATGCGAACACCGCCAGGCCGCTGGCCTCCCGCTCGGCCGCCTGGGCGGACAGCCCCCGCTCGTGGTGGAGGGCCAGCACCCCGAGGGGGATCTCCAGCACCACCAGGATCACCACGGCCAGGCCGATGTAGGAGAGCAGCAGCCGGCGGGTCACGTGGAGGCGGCGACGGTCGTGTCCCCCAACCTGAGCCCCACCCGTCGCACCGTCTCCACCCACTCAGGGTGGCCGAGCTTGCGGCGCAGTGACGCCACGTGCACGTCCACCGTCTTGGTGGGGCCGTACCAGTGCGGGTCCCAGACCTCCTCGAGGATGGTCTGGCGGGTGACGACCGCGCCGGGGTCGGCGGCGAGGAGGGCGAGCAGGTCGAACTCCTTGGGTGAGAGCGTCACCTCCTGCCCCTGCACCAGCACCCTGCGGGTCCGCCGGTCGACGACCAGATCGCCGAGCACCTGGACCTGCTCGGCACCGTTGGTGTCACCGACGCGGCGCATCACCGCCCGGATCCGGGCCACCAGCTCGCGGAACCCGAACGGCTTGACGATGTAGTCGTCGGCCCCCAGTTCGAGCCCGACGACCCGGTCCACCTCCTCCCCGCGGGCGGTGACGACGACGATCGGCACGTTCGATCGGGACCGCAGCGTCCGGCACACCGAGTAGCCGTCCATGTCGGGTAGCCCGAGGTCGAGCAGGACCAGGTCGGGGGCCCGGGCGGCCAGAGCCTCGGCGCCGGTTGAGGCCCGTTCCACCTCGAATCCCTCCCGGACCAGCCCCTCCTCGAGCGGCTCGGCTATGCCGTCGTCGTCCTCCACCATGAGGATTCGCATTTTTCAAGAATGGCACCTCGAACCGCCACAAGTGCAGCACGGGTAAAAGGGCGGCCCGGAAGGGAATAACCCCAGGTACACAGGCGGATCCTGTGGAACCCGCCCGGAAGGAGGAAGTGATGGCCTGGGCTATCAATCGTCCCCGTCGGACCCATTGGCGCGGAACTGCCGGCGACACCGCCGCGGTGCGCCGGGTGGCCGTCCGGCCCGTCGGGGCGTCGCTGTCGGGACTGGCCGCCGTGCTGGTGGGCGCGTGGGGCGCCCTGGCCGGGTATGTCGGGCCGTATTTCGGCTGGCACCCGACGGCGGCCACGACGTGGGACGCCAATCTGCAGAACGGTCTACTGCATCTCGCTCCGGGCGCCGCCGCGTTCGCCGCCGGGCTCATGCTGCTGGCTCTCGGGCCGGCCCGGCGCGGCGCCCGGGGCGGCTCCCTGGCCCTGCCGGCCCTGCTGCTCCTCGCCGCCGGGGCCTGGTTCGTGATCGGGCCGGTGGCGTGGCCGACGTTCGAGAGCGGGCCGGCCTTCGCGCCTGCGCTCAGCGCCGGTCGCAACCTGCTCAACCAGGCCTGCTCGAGCCTGGCTCCCGGCCTGGTCCTGGCTGCTCTCGGGGGCATGGCGCTCAAGGCGGCCATGGCTCGCCCGGTCGTGACCGAGGAGGTGGCCGAACCGGTTACCGCCGCCGAGCCGGTCACCACCGCAGAGACCGCCCGGCCTCTCTGAGCCCGGCCTGACCCGGACCGGATCCACGGCCCCGCCGGCCCTCCCGGCGGGGCCTTTCCGGGTCTAGATTCGCACGCGTGGAGGGGGCCTTGAGGGGGGCGGCGACTCCGCCCGGCGAACCGGGCGAGCGGCGGCAACTGACAGTCATGTTCACCGATCTGGTGGGCTCGACGGAACTGGCGTCGAGCCTGGACCCCGAGGACTGGCACGAGGTGCTCGACGCCTACCAGCATCTGGTGGCCCGGGTGGTGGCCGGTCACGGCGGGGTGGTCACCCAGTTCCAGGGCGACGGGGTCGTCGCCTACTTCGGCTACCCGGCGGCGACCGAGACCGCCGGGCCGGACGCCCTGGCCGCCGGCATCGACGTGGTCCGGGCGGTGGAGGAGATGGGCCCCGGGTTGCCGCCGGTGCTCGCCGGCACCCGGCTGCGGGCCCGGGCGGGGATCCACACCGGTGTGGCCCTGGTCGCCGAGGCCCGGGCTGGCGGGGTGGTACGCCCGGCCGACGTCTTCGGTGAGTTGCCGAGCCTGGCCGCCCGCCTGCAGGGCGCGGCCGAGCCGGGACAGGTGGTGGTGAGCGGACCCACCGCTTCGCTCGCTGAGGGGCTCTTCGACCTGCAGGCCCTGCCCCCACTCGAGTTGAAGGGGATAGCCCGGCCGGTGAGCGCGTTCCGGGTGCTGCGCCGAAACCCGCTCCGCAGCCGGCTGGAAGCGGGGACCCTGGCCGGCTTCGTGCCGAGAACCAGGGAGTGGCGGTGGCTCCAGGACCACTGGAGGTCGGCGTCGGCCGGCCGGCCGGCCCGGGTGATGATCGCCGGGGAGCCGGGCATCGGCAAGTCCCGGCTGGCGCTGGAGTTCGCCGCCGCGATCGCCGCCTCCGGCGCCCGGGTGGTCGTGGTGCACTGCAACCGGGCCGAGGCGTTGATCCCGCTGCAGCCGTTCGGCCCGGTCATGGGATCGGCGCCCGGGGAGCCGGCGGAGGTGGTCGCCTGGCTGCAGGCGGAGGCCGGCGGAGCCCCCCTGCTGCTCACCGTGGACGACGCCCACTGGGCGGACCCGTCGACCCTGGAGGTGGCCGACAGGATGGTCCGGGGCGGCGGGTCGGTCCTGGCGGTGCTCACCGCCCGCCCGCAGGTCCCCGGCTCCGCCTACGCCCCCCCTCCCGTCTCCCACCACCTCCTCCTCGACCGGCTGTCGCCCGATGCGGCACGGTCGATGGTCCGGCTGGTCCCCGGCGGTGCCGACCTTCCCCGCCCGGTGGTGGAAGCGCTGGTCGAACGGGCCGACGGGGTCCCGCTCTACCTGGAGGAGCTCACCCGCAGCGTCTGCAGCCGTCCCGAGCAGGCCGACGGCGGGCTACCGGCCACTCTGACCGAGGTCATCACCGCCCGGCTGGACCGCCTGGGGGAGGCCCGCCGGGTGGCCCAGGTGGCGTCGGTGATCGGCCGGGAGTTCGACCCTTCCGTACTCCCGGAGGTGGCCGGCCTCGACGAGCAGCAGGTCGCGTCCCACCTGCGGCGTCTGGCCGACGACGCCATCGTGGATCCGCCCGGGTCGACCGGCGCCACGCTGTGGTTCCGCCACGCCCTCATCCAGGAGACGGCGTACGCCTCCCTGCTCAGGGCGGACCGCCGGCGCCTCCACTCGCTGGTCGCCGACGCGCTGGCGCCGGGGGCGCCACCTCAGGTCGTGGCTCTGCACCTGGGCGCCGCCGGCCGGCCCGAGGACGCCGTTCGCATGTGGCGGCGGGCCGCCCGGGACGCCCGCCGCAACAGCCGGTTCCGCGAGGCCGCCGGCCATGAGGAGCAGATCCTCCAGCTGATCCCCTCGCTGCCCGAGGACCGGCGCGACCGCCTCGAGCTCGAGACCCGGGGCCGACTGGCCATGTGTCTCGGCTCGGTGGACCAGGGCGACAGCCGGGCGCTGGCCGAGGCCGCCGCCGCCCGGGACCTCGCTCGCCGCCTCGGCGACCAGCGAGCCGTCCTGGACAGCTACCTGGTGCTGGTGCCGGCGTGGCAGGCGAGGAGCGACTACCTCTCGATCGACGCCGGCCTGGCCGACGCCGTGGCCGTCGCCGAAAGGGTGGGCGACCCCTGGTACGCGGCCGTGTTCCAACTGTTCGCCGCCATAATCCGTGTCTGGCAGGGCCGCCTGGACGACCTGGACGGCATGACCGCAGCGTTCGAGGCGACGGGCATGCCCCTCGACGCCCCCCTTGAGGGCCTTCCGGCCATGAACGCCCCGGCCGTGATGCTCCGCTGCATCCTGCGGGTGGCGGCCGCGCTGGCGTACTGGTTGACCGGCGACATGGCCCAGGCGCAGCGGTTGGCCGCCGAGTCGGTGTGCTTGGCGGGCGAGCGCGAAGTGCCGCCGGCGCAGGGGGTGACCTGCGCCACGTCCGCCGTGATGGCCCAGCTCGACGGGGACCGGGACAGAGCGGCGGTCCTCGGCCGGGCCGCCGAGCAGGTCCCGGAGGACGTCGCGACCCTGCAGTGGAGGCAGTGGGGGGCGGCGTTGCGCTGGTGGGCGGGCGACCGCGCCGCGGGCGAGGCGGAACCTCCCCTGCCGGGGCCCATGCTGCAGCCGTACTTCCTCGCCCTGCGGGCCGACGACGAGCGGGTGCCCCCGGCCACCGCCCGGGCACTGCTCGATCAGGCTCTGGGCGCGGCCCGCTCGTCCGGGGAGCGGTTCTGCGAGGCCGAGATCCTCCGCCTCCGGGGCCGGGCCGCCCTGAGGGAGGGCCGCCGGCAGCAGGCGGCGGCGGACCTGGTCGAAGCCGCCGGCACCGCCCGGGGCCAGCACGCGATCAGCCTGGAGATGAAGGCGCTCACCGACCTGGTGGCCCTCCTCGGCGACGGCTCCGCCGTCCCACCCCTGTCCGGCCTCGTCGAGCGGATCGGCGACGACGCCGGATCCAAGGTGGCGGCGAACGCCCGGGCCGCCCTGGCCGGGTTCGGCGCATGACCCGCTCCTGGGACGACGCCGTGCTCGACAGCCTGCGGCTGGAGGGCGACCCCACGGCCGACACGGTCGTGGCCCGCTACTTCGCCGACCTGGAGGCGGCGAAGCCGGCGGATCTGGTCCGGAGGCTGGTCGACTCCGAAGTCGCCCGGACCACCGAGGACGCCGACGTGGCAGTGGCCGCCTACCTGGCGGCGCCGATGGACATGCCCGGCTGGGTCGACCTTGAACTGGTCGCCGCCGGCCAGGAACGCTTCGCCCGGTGGGGCTCACACGTGTTCACCGCCCTCTACGCCGCCGCCCTGCCGACGGCGTACGCGTGCTGGCGGGGCGTGGAGGTGCTGGGTCTCACGGCCCGGCTGGTGACCGACGCCAAGCGTCGCCTCAACGAGACCGCCCAGTTCCACCTCGACGTGATGGCACCGGGAGGCCTGGCGCCCGGCGGCCGGGGCGTGGACGACATCCGCCATGTCCGTTTGATGCACGCCGCCGTCCGGCGCCTGGTGCTGGACGATCCCCGCAGCCGGTGGGACCCGGCGAACGGCGTGCCGATCAACCAGGAGGATCTCCTCGAGACCCTCCTGACCTTCACCGAGGTGGTGTTCGAGGTCTTCGACCGCACCGGGGTGGACTACACGGCCCGGGACGCCGACGCCTACCTGCACGCCTGGTCGGTGATCGGCTACCTGATGGGCATCCGCCCGGACCTGCTCCCGCTGACCCGGGCGGACGCCCAGGGGCTCATGGCCGCCGTCCGGCGCCGCCAGTTCGGGACCAGCGAGGCGGGAAGGACCCTCACCGCCGCCCTGCTGGAGCAGGGCCGCAGGCTGGCTCCTCCCGGCCTGCGTGGCCTGCCGGCCACCACGGTGCGGTACTACGTCGGCGACTCGACCGCCGATCTCCTCGGGGTGCCCCCGGCGGACTGGACCCGGATGATCTTCGCCCCGCTGCGGACCCTGACCCGGCTGGTGTCGGCCGAGCGGGCCCACCGCCGGTTGCTCAGGGGGCTCTCCGACCGAATCGGTTTCGGGATGCTGCAACTGGCGGTGGACGCCGAGCGGTCCCCGGGGCGGGCGCCCTTCGCGGTGCCGACCGAGCTGGCCGACCGCTGGGGGCTGGACGTCAGAGCGGCCCGTCGGGGATCCTCCACGCCCGCAAACCGCTGAGCTGGGCGTCGCTGAAGGGCGGCTCGAACAGGGCCGGGTGCCGCTGTCGGCTCCGGAACAGGTTGACGATGTAGTTCATCCGCTGGTTCAGATGTGCCCAGTCCCGGGCGCCGGTCGGCCGGCCCGTCCCCTTGGTGAGATCCCACAACGCCAGCACGGCCGCCGCCTCGCCGACCTCGACCAGCTCGCGGGGCCACATGACCCCGTCGAGCATGGGCAGGTCCGTCCCCAGGTCGAGGGTCTCGTCGTAGGTGACGAGCCTCAGCATGGCCGCGGTGAGCACGCCCTGGCAGATCTCGTCGAGGACCGCGGCCATCTCGACCACCACGTCCCGCAGCAGCCGCCGAACCGGGGCCGGCACCCACCGCAGCGGCCCGTCCTCGAACTCCTTGACCACCAGGTCCTGCACCGCCGCGTCCAGGGCGGCGGCGATAGCCGGCTGCAGCCTCTGCTGTTCGTGGGCGACGGCCAGGATGTTGGCCGCCAGCACGAGTGGCGCCGTCTGAGGAGGAGGGGCGGACAGGGCCCGGCCGTAGAGCTCGAACACCCGGCTCAGCGATCGCCGGTCGGCGCCGTCCGGGATGGCGGCGACGGCCGCCCCGACGGCGGTGTCCGGCCCGCGCGGCCAGGCCTCGACGAGCGCCTCGAACGGTGCCGCCAGCTCGGCGAAGACGAGGGCATTGCCCTCCGCTATCCGCCCCGAGACGTCGGCGCACACCCGGTCGGTGAGCGAGACCAGGTGGCGGTTCTCCAGGAGCTCCCCCACGATGCCCTGCGCCTTGCGGGTGCTGTTGAAGCGCTCGACGTGGGTGGCCGTCCGCTCGGCGACGATGCGGCGGATGACGGCGGGCAGGTCCTCGTTGCGGATCACCGAACCTGCGGTCTTGGACGCCCACACCGCGAACGCGCACCAGGTGGCGTCCTCGGCCGCCCCGCACTCGCGCATGGCGACGGACAACTCGTGGTAGCGCTGCGTGATCCACAGATTGCGCAGCACCGGATCGGCGACGCCGATGATCTCATCATGCCCCGGTTCCACTGCGGCCCAACGGTACCCGGCCCCGGCCGTTCCCGTCCCCGGATCCGACCCTCCGCTCCCTGCCAACCGGTACGGTGTGGCCGAGGTGGAAGAGGCAACCATGACCGCGGCCAGGTCCGGGGGCCGGGCCGCGGGCGGCGCCGGCTCCGTGTTCGTCGCCGGGGTGCTGCTGCTGGCCCTCAACCTCCGCCCGGCGGTCACCGCCGTTCCTTCCATCCTGGACGAGATCGGCCGGCAGCTGGGCTACTCGGGGGTCATGCTGACGGTGGTCACCACCATCCCGGTGCTGTGCTTCGGGGTGTTCTCACCGGTGGCCGGCTGGGTCGGACGACGCTTCGGTGACGAGAGGGGCCTCGGGGTGGCCATCGCCGCGGTGGCGCTGGGCCAGGCGTTGCGGGCCGCCGCTCCGGGCGGCGCCTTCCTGTTCGGCACGGTGCTGAGCGCCGCGGGCATCGCCCTCATGAACGTCCTCCTCTCCAGCCTGGTGAAGCGCCGGGCCCCGGACCGGGCCGCCCACCTCCTC
>JAKAXG010000728.1 GCA_021827225.1 Actinomycetes bacterium
GCTGGCCCTGGCCATGCGATCGGTGGATCGCATCGTCCCGATCGTGGTGCTCGGCCTGGCCCTCCTGATGGGTTCGGGCATCAGCGGCCTGCGCCTGCGCCGCCCCGGCTTCGGCCTGGCGGCCGGCGCGGTGTGCACCGGCCTGGTCGCAGCCAACCTGCCGGCCCTGTGGACCGGAGGGCTGATCGCGTCCAACCTGGTCCGCCCCTCGACGCTGCCCTCCTACTGGACCGCGGCGGCCCGCTACCTCAACTCGCTGGGGTCGTCCACCCGGGTGCTCGGGCTGCCCGGCGAGGACTTCGGCGCCTACAGCTGGGGGGTGACCATGGACCCGGTCCCGCCGGGGCTTCTCACCCGCCCCTACGTGTCCCGCCAGGTGGTTCCGGCCGGCAGCCCGGCGTCGGCCAACCTGGTGCAGGCCCTCGACGAACCCATCCAGGAGGGGACCATGGACCCGGCGTCCCTGGCCCCCGTAGCCCGGCTCATGAGCGTGGGGCAGATCCTGCTGCAGTCGGACCTGCAGTACGAGCGCTACCACCTGCCGCTTCCCAAGGTGCTCTACAACGAGTTGGTGCCGGCCCCGAGCGGCCTCAGCGGCCCCATACCCTTCGGGCCCCCCAACCCGGCGCCGACCATCCGCTACCCCCTCGACAGCGAGGCCCGGCTGGGGATACCGACGGGGACGCCGCAGCCGCCGGCCCTGTCGGTGTTCAACGTGGCGAACCCCCGCCCGCTGGTGCGGGCCGAGAGCCCGACCGCGCCCATGGTCATCGCCGGTGACGGCTCAGGTGTCGTCGAGGCGGCCAACGCCGGGCTGCTCTCGGGGAACCCGACGCTGTTCTACGCCGCCTCCTACAAGAACAAGCTGCCCGCCGGCGCCACGCTGGTCCTCACCGACACCAACCCGCTGGCCAACTACCGCTGGGGCAGCCTGCGCGACAACGTCGGCCTGGTGCAGCAGCCCGGCGCCCCGGGGCTGTCGCCCAGCGTCTCCGACTACACCCTTCCGCTCTTCCCGGGCCAGACCACCGCCGACCAGACGGTGGCGGCGGTGAGCGGGGTGAAGTCGGTGCAGGCCACCACCTACGGAGACTCGCTCACCTTCACCCCCGAGAACGCTCCGATCAACGCCTTCGACGGCAACCCGGGCACGGCCTGGACCTTCGGGGCTCACAAGGCGGTGGGAGGGACCCGCATCGAGGTCAAGCTGGACAAGGCGGTCACCGCCGACCACGTCACCCTGCACCAGATCAACCTGAAGGGACAGATCAGGCGCCACATCACCTCCGTGACCCTGCTGTTCGACGGCGGCCATCCGGTGACAGTGAAGCTGACAGCCGCCTCGCTCGGCCTGGCGGGACAGAGGGTCAGCTTCCCGGCCCGCACTTTTTCCAACTTCCAACTGGTCGTCAACGGGGCGACCGGCGGTGCCGACAAGCGCTACGACGGCCTCCCGCCGGTCGGCTTCTCGGCCATATCGATCCCCGGCGTCCCGGCCGCCCGCGAGAGCCTGCGGCTCCCCACCGACCTCCTGTCCCGGGCCGGCACCTCCTCCATCCAGGACCCCCTGGACATCCTGATGCAGCGGCTGAGGGCGCCGGAGCCGCCCCGCCACGATCCCGAGCCGTTCATGAGCCGGACCTTCACCCTGCCGACGGCCCGCACCTTCTCCATCGCCGGAACCGCCGACATCGCCGAGGGCGACTCGGACTACCTGATCAACCAGATGGTCGGGCTCACGCCTCCCGGGGCCCTGCCGAAGCCGGCGCCGGCATCCACCCCGGGGCCGGCCACGGTCGTCGCCGCCAACTCGTCCACCCGGCTGGTCGGGGACCGCAACGCCCGGGCCAACCAGGCCGTCGACGGCAACCCGGCCACGGCCTGGATCACCGAGACCGGACCCCAGGCCGGGGCGTGGATGAGCGTGACGCTGAACAAGCCGATCACCTTCGATCACCTCGACCTGCAGGTGGTCAACGACGGCCGCCACTCCCTGCCGTCGCGCATCACCATCTCCACCGCCGGCGGCAGCCGGACGGTCAACGTGGCGGTCCCGCCGGTCGGTAAAGGCCGCCCGCAGGGTTCCACCACCGCCGTCCCCGTCTCCTTCCCCGCCCTGACGGGCAGCACCATCAGGCTCACCATCGACGCCGTGCACCAGGTCCGGGCGCTCGACTACTACTCGACCTACGCCGGCATAACCGACATCCTGCCGGTGGGCATCGCCGAGCTGGGGCTCCCCCATATCGTCCAGCCGGCGGCCCCCGCCACGCTGCCGGCGGTGTGCACCGGCGGCCTGCTCAGCATCGACGGCCGGCCGGTCGACATCCAGGTCACCGGCAGCACCAGCGCCGCGCTGGCCGGCCGGCAGGTGTCCATCAGGCCGTGCGGCAACTCCCTCGGCGGGGTGACCCTCGGGCCGGGGCCTCACACCGTGGTGACCAGCCCCCGCCTGCCGATCGGCTGGAGCATCGACCAGCTGTGGATGGGGTCGGCCGCCGGGGGGGCCGCCGCCACCCCCGCCGGTACGGTCACCACTGCTGCCGCAATCCGCCCGCCCGTCCCGGCCCGGGTCACCGTCGACAGCCAGAGCAACACCGGGATGACGGTGACCATCCACCGCGACGGGAAGCCGTTCTGGCTGGTCCTCGGGCAGAGCTTCAACGCTGGCTGGTCGGCCAGCGTGGCCGGCGGCCGTGACCTCGGGCCGCCGCAGCTCATCGACGCGTTCGCCAACGGCTGGTACGTCCCGGCCGGGCCGCCAGGCGTCA
>JAKAXG010000049.1 GCA_021827225.1 Actinomycetes bacterium
GGATCCGGCCCGTCGCGTCTACGGGGTGCAGTTCCATCCGGAGGTGGTGCACACCCACGGTGGCCAGGAGATCCTGAAGGCCTTCCTCTACGAGGTGGCCGGGTGCCGCCCGGCGTGGACCATGACCTCGGTCATCGAGGCGTCGGTGGAGGCCATCCGCGCCCAGGTCGGCTCCGAGCGGGTCATCTGCGGGCTGTCCGGCGGGGTCGACTCGGCCGTGGCCGCCGCCCTGGTGCACAAGGCGGTCGGGTCCCAGCTCACCTGCGTGTTCGTGGACACCGGGCTGCTGCGGGCCGGCGAGGCCGACCAGGTGGAGGCGACCTTCCGGGAGCAGTTCAACATCGACCTGGTCCACGTCAAGGCCGGCGACCGCTTCCTCGGGGCTCTCGACGACATCGTCGACCCGGAGCGCAAGCGGAAAATTATCGGCGAGACGTTCATCCGGGTCTTCGAGGAGGCGGCGGCCGAACTGGACGACGCCCGTTTCCTCGTACAGGGAACCCTTTATCCGGACATCATCGAGTCCGGCACCAAGGACGCCGCCAAGATCAAGTCCCACCACAATGTGGGCGGTCTGCCCGACGACATGCAGTTCGAGCTGGTCGAGCCGCTGCGCAACCTGTTCAAGGACGAGGTGCGCGCCGTCGGTGAGGAGCTGGGCCTGCCCGAGGAGATCGTGTGGCGCCAGCCGTTCCCCGGGCCCGGCCTGGCCGTGCGCATCGTCGGCACCGTCACCTCCGAGCGGGTGGCCATCCTGCAGGCCGCCGACGACATCGTCACCGAGGAGATCCGCCGGGCCGGCCTGTACCGGGAGCTGTGGCAGAGCTTCGCCGTGCTCCCCGTGGTCCACACGGTCGGGGTGATGGGCGACGAGCGCACCTACGCCCACCCGATCATCATCCGGGCCGTCACCTCCGACGACGCCATGACCGCCGACTGGGCCCGGCTTCCCTACGACGTCCTCGCCCGGCTGTCGTCGCGCATCATCAACGAGGTGCCCGGGGTGAACCGGGTGGCCTACGACATCACGTCGAAGCCACCCGGCACCATCGAGTGGGAGTAGCCGGACCGGCCCGCCGGCTACACCCGGGTGACGCTGCCCGACGTCGACCCCCGGCGGGACACGGCGTCGATGATCACGGCCACCAGCAGCACGATGCCGGTGACGATGAACTGCCACTCCACGTGGATGTTCTGCAGGTACATGCCGTTGTTGATGGCGCCGATGACCAGGCCGCCCAGCACGGCGTGGGACGCCTTGCCGCGGCCCCCGAACAGTGATGTGCCGCCGATGACGGCGGCGGCCACCGCGTAGAGGACCAGCTGGCCGCCGTTGACGTTGTTGGACATGCCGCCCAGCAGCGAGGCGTAGAGCAGGCCGGCGACCCCGGCAGTGAGCGAGCACAGCACGAACGCCCAGGTGCGGATCATGGTGACGTTGATGCCGGCCCGGCGGGCCGCCTCGGCGTTACCGCCGATGGCGTAGATGTAGCGCCCGAACGGCAGCCGGCTGAGCAGGAACGTCCAGCCGGCCAGCACGCCGAGGACGATGTAGACGAACCAGGGGACCCCCTCGAGGATGCCGATGGTGGCCCGGTTGAGGTTGCACACGATGACCAGCGCCACGCCGATGGCGGCCATGAACCCGATCTTGATGAGCGTCAGGCTGAGCGGCGGGGCCACCAGGCCGCTGCGCCGCCGTCGCTCGTCACGCACGAACAGCGAGGCGGAGGCCAGCCCGACGATGACGATCATGGAGATCCAGCCGGCGAGGGGGGTGACGTGACCCCACATCAGGTCGTAGATGATGCGCAGGCTGTGGCCCTTGCCGGTCAGGCTGGGGTAGCCGGAGAACGGCCCGTAGGCCAGGACTATCAGCAGCACCCCGTTGAAGATGAGCAGCCCGGCCAGGGTCACCACGAACGACGGCAGCCGGAGGCGGGTGACGAAGCTTCCCTGCGCCCCGCCGATCAGGGCGCAGGCGATCAGGGCGATGATGATGGCCGCCCACCACGGCCAGTCGGTGGTGACCGGCTGCACCAGCTGCACGGCGATGACCCCGCCGACCGCCCCCACGAAGCCGGTGGACAGGTCGATCTCGCCCAGCAGCAGGACGAACACCTCGGCCATGCCCAGCATCATGTACACGGCGCTCTGCTGGAACAGGTTGATGACGTTCCCGGCGGTGAGGAACTTGGAGTTGGCCGACTGGAACACCAGCACGATCACGACCAGCGCCAGGATGACCGGCAGCATGCCGCTCTCGCCGCCCTTGAGCCTCAGCCACAGCCCCCGCACGTACTCCGGGAGGGTCTGGGCCATGATCTCCGGCGGCACCAGGGTGGTGCTCGCCTCGGGGAGTTCGGGCTCGCCGCCCTCCGGCCGTTCCCGGGGTGGTTGTACGTCAGCTTGCGCCATGTTGCACCTCTTGGTTGCCGGAGGCCGGCCTGTTGGTTGTGACTCCCAGCCCGCCCGTGGTCATGTACTCCACGACGCTCTGGCGGTCGAAGTTGGACGCCTTGTCCTGGACGGCCATGTGGCCCAGGTGCAGCACGGCGATCCGGTCGGCCACCGCGAAGACGTCGTTGAGGTTGTGCGAGACCACCATGACCGCCAGCCCCCGGTCACGGAGGTTCCTGATCAGGTCCAGCACCATGGCCGTCTGGGTGACGCCCAGGGCGGCCGTCGGTTCGTCCATGATCACGAGCTTGGAGTTCCACATGACGGCCTTGGCCACCGCCACCGACTGGCGCTGGCCGCCGGAGAGCGAGCCCACCGGCTGGCGGATGGATCTGACCGTGGTGACCTTCAGGCTGGCCAGCGTCCGGTTCGCCGCCGTCTCCATGCTGTTCTCGTCGAGGACGTAGTGGCGCAGCCGCTCCCGGCCGAGGAACATGTTCTGGACGATGTCGAGGTTGTCCGCCAGGGCCAGGTCCTGGTACACGGTCTCTATGCCCAGGGCGGCGGAGTCGTGGGCGGTCCGGATGTGGACCGGCCTGCCCTCCCACAGGAACTGCCCCCTGTCCGGGGTGTAGATGCCGGAGATGCATTTGATGAGCACGGACTTGCCGGCACCGTTGTCGCCGCAGAGGGCGGTCACGTATCCGGACGGCACGTCGAGGTCGACGTTCGTCAGGGCCTGCACCGGACCGAAGCTCTTGTACAGGCTCCTCACCTCGAGCAGCGCATCGTCTCCGAAGGATTCGCTCATGGCGTCACTTTCTTGGTGGTTGGCATTTGAAGGAGAAAGGGCCCTGCTGCGGACGCGGTGCCGGACCGCCGACGGGAACGACGGTCCGGCACCGGCAGACGTTCGGTTGGCTACGGGGTGATGCTGTTGGCGGTGCAGACCGACTGGCCCACCGCCGAGCACAGCGCCGAGGCGCTGATGAACTTGTCCTTGATCACCGTCGAGGCCATGTTGCTGGCCGTCACCCAGGTGGGGGTCAGGAGCGACGCCGGCTGCGGGGAACCGGCCACGTTCTTCGGCGGTGTGGTGGTGGCGTTCACCAGCGACGACGGCGGGGTCTGGCCCGCCCGCAGGTAGGTCGCCAGGGCGACGGCGTCCTGGGCCTCCATGTAGATCGGCTTGTACACCGAACCGCACTGGTAGCCCTGGAGGATCCACTCCATGCCCTGCAGCGTGGCGTCCTGACCGGTGGTCGGGATCTTCTTGGGACCGACGCCCTTGTTCTTCAAGACGCCGATCACCGCGTTGGCCAGACCGTCGTTGGCCTCGACGGTGGCGTTGATCTCCGGATGGGCGGTGTACTGCTGCTGGAAGATGGTGGCGCCGGTGGCGTTCACCCAGTTCGGGGTGATCTGCTCACCCACCAGGCTCCAGCCCTGGCTGTTGGTGGTGCCGGCCGAGAGGGGAGTGGAGTTCTTGCCCCAGATCACCGAGTTGTAGCCCTGGGCGAACGACACCGCGTTGGGGTCGGTGTCCTCGCCGCCGGACAGCTCGAACACCTTCGGGCTGCTGACGTTCCAGTCGGCCACGCACTGCTGGAACCCCTTGCCGATCAGCTGGCCGACCTTGAAGTTGTCGAAGCTGACGTAGTAGGTGTTGGTGCCGGCGAAGGTGGCCCGGTCGTAGCTGATCAGCTTGACGCCGTGCGAGGCGGCCAGCTGCTGGACCTGCGCTCCCACCGTGCTGTTCAGCGGGTCGAACACCAAGACGCTGGCCCCGTTGGTGATGTCGGCCTGGGCCATGGCCACTTCGGTCGACTCGACGCCCTGGGCGTTGTCGATCTTGAACTGGCCGGAGCTGTAGCCGGCCATCTGGAAGGCCTTGGTCAGATAGGGCGCGTCGAACTCGACGTAGCGGGTCGACGATGTCGTGTCAGGCAGAATGACACCAACCAGGCCCTTGCCGGACGAGGTCAGGCTCTTCAGCTGGGCCATCGACGAGAAGTCGCTCCCGAACGAGTCCACGCTCAGGGCCGCGGCGGGCGCGGTGGTTGCGGACGGCGCGGTGGTTGCGCTGGACGCCGGGGGGGTGGTGGTGGCGGTCGTCGACTTGCTCGTTGACGAGCAGGCGGCTCCCGCCAGGCTCAATGTCACGGCGAGTGATACGCCCCCCACCGCGCTCAGCTTCTTCTTGTTTCGCACGCCGTCCCTCCTCTTTCTTAGGGTGCCCTTGGGCGTGGATGACTTTGGATAGTCCGTCCGAGTCCGGAACGGTCCGAGTCATCGTGATGCCGGGACGGCGGTTGCTCCTAGGGTCGAAGGACCCTAGAGCAGTGATTCAGAAAAATACGTGGAAGGCCGGCCCAGAGCCGGCGCCCGTGGCAAAGGGCGCGACCCGGAGCCGGCCGCGTATAGGGGAGGGTTTGGAGGGGGACCGACCGAAGGCTGGCGGTCGGGGGCGCCGTTGCCCCCGACCGCGGCCTTGGGGGGATCAGGTGCGGGTGGCGCTGCGCCGGGCCAGGGCGTCGACGGTCACGGCGGCGAGGAGCACCAGGGCCGTGACCATGTACTGCGTGGCCGCGCTGAGCCCGAGCAGGCCCATGCCGTTGTAGATGGTGGCGATCACCAGACCGCCCACCACGGCGTGGATCATCTTGCCCCGGCCTCCGAAGAGGCTGGTGCCGCCGATCACCGCCGCCGCCACCGCGTAGAGGACCAGCTGGCCCCCGTTGACGTTGTTCGATATGGAGCCCAGCCGGGATGCGTAGATGATGCCCCCGATGCCCGAGGTCAGCCCGGCCAGGGCGAAGGCCGCCAGGCGGATGCGCCCCAGGTTGATGCCGGCCCGGCGGGCCGCCTCGGCGTTGCCGCCTATGGCGTAGATGTAGCGGCCGAACCGGGTGCGGCCGAGCAGCACCGTCCACAGGGCCAGCACCCCGAGCACGACCAGGATGACCCACGGGACGCCCTGGAGGGCGATCAGCCGTCCCCGGTTGGTGTTGCAGATGGCCACCAGGGCGACGCCCGCGGCGGCGGCCAGCAGGATACGGAGGAAGGTCAGCGCCGGCGGTCCCACCACCAGTCCGGCCGCCCGGCGCCGCTGGTCCCTGATGATGGAGAAGGCGCCGAACGCCACCACCGCCACCGCCATGATGATCCAGCCGGCGGCGACGCTCAGGTTGCCGTTGACCAGGTCGTTGACGATGTTGTTGGTGATCCGGATGGTGCCGCCGCCGTTCTGGCCTCCCCAGCGGTTGGCCAGGAATATGAGCAGGCCCTCCAGGCCGAGCAGGCCGGCCAGCGTCACCACGAACGACGGCAACTTCAAGCGGGTTATGAGCGTTCCCTGCACCAGGCCGATGAACGCGGATGCCGCCAGACCGGCCAGGATGGCCACCCACCACGGGTGGTTGTCCGGCGGGCTCGACATCGACACCGTCACCACCGCGCCGATGGCGGCCAGGTAGCCGATCGACAGGTCGATCTCGCCCAGCAGCAGCACGAACACCTCAGCCATGCCGAGCAGGATGAAGGTGGAGCCCTGCACCAGCAGGTTGGTGAGGTTGGCCGCCGAGAGGAAGACCGAACTCTGGGTCTGGAAGATGATGACGATGAGCACGAGCCCGGCGATCACCGGTAGCATCCCGCTCTCGCCGTTCTTGACCCTCATCCCCCAGGCCCTGAAGTACTGTCCGATGTTGTCGGCGGTGGCCTCTGGTGCCCCGGTGAGGGCGGCCTCCTCGGCGACGGCCGGCGGTGATGCGTTCTCGGTGGTCGACATGTCAGGCACTTCCCTCTTGCCGGGCGGCGGCGTGCTTGGTCTCGGTGCCTCCGTGGCTGCCGGTGGTGATGGCATGCACGGCCGACTGGGTGTCGAACTCGGCGACGGGCCCCTGCGCCGCCATGCGACCCAGGTACAGCACCGCCAGGCGGTCGGCCACCGCGAAGACGTCGTTCAGGTTGTGGGATATGAGCAGCACGGCGATGCCCCGGTCCCGCAGGGTGGCGATCAGGTCCAGCACCATGCGGGTCTGGGCCACGCCGAGCGCAGCCGTCGGCTCGTCCATGATCACCAGCCGGGCGTTCTGCATGACCGCCCGGGCGACGGCCACCGCCTGGCGCTGGCCGCCCGAGAGGGACCCGACCGTCTGGCGTATGGACCGCACGGTGGTCACCGACAGGTCGGAGAGGGTCTGCCTGGCGGCGTCCTCCATCCGCGGCTCGTCGAGCAGCCCGCTCTTCACCTCCTCGCGACCGAGGAACATGTTCTGCACGATGTCCAGGTTGTCGCACAGCGCCAGGTCCTGGTAGACGGTGGCGATCCCCAGGGCGGAGGCGTCCTTGGGGCCGCGGATACGGACCTGCTTGCCGTCCCAGGTGATGTGGCCGCCGTCGGGTTCGTGGATACCGGAGAGGGTCTTGATGAGGGTGCTCTTGCCCGCCCCGTTGTCCCCGAGCAGGGCGGTGACCTGGCCGGGGGGAACGTCGAGATCGATCTCGCTCAGCGCCTCGACCGGTCCGAACCTCTTGACCAGGCCCCGGGTCGAGAGCAGCGGGCGATCGCCGCCGGCCCGACCCGAGAGCTCGGGTCGGGCCGGGACGGCGGGGGTGCTGCTCACGAGCCGGTCCAATACGTTGACGAAGACCGGCTCACGGTCAGATCCCGGCGGCGGTGCAGTCCGCGGCGTAGGTGCCGGAGCACAGCTGGGACTTGCTGATCCAGTTGTCGGCGATGACCGTGGAGTTCATGTTCTGCGGGGTGACCCACTCCGGGGTGAGGAGTACCGACGGCACCTGGGTGTTGCTGGTGGTGTCGGCGGTCTGGCCGTTCACCAGCCCCGACGGCGGGGTCTCCTTGGCCCGCAGGTACAGCGCCAGGGCGGCGGCCGCCTGGGCCTCCTCGTAGATCGGCTTGTACACCGTGCCGCACTGGTAGCCCGACAGGATGTTCTGCAGGCCCACCAGGGTGGCGTCCTGACCGGTGGTCGGGAACGTCTTCGGCTTGACGTGCTGGGTCTGCAGGTACTTGATGATCGGGGCGCCGTTCTCGTCGTTGGGGATCAGAGCGGCGTTGATGTTGGGGTGGGCGGTCATCGCCTGCTGGAACTCCGTGACGGCCTTGTCGGGCTGCCACGTCCCGGCCGGCTGGGCCACCTCGGTCCAGCCGCCACCGTTGAACTTGGACGCCAGCACGCCGTTGTAGCCCTGGGCGAACAGAGTGGCGTTGTTGTCGGTGGGCGAGCCGCGCATGACGATCACCTGCGGGTTCTTCACGCCCCAGTCGCTGACGCAGCTGACCAGGCCCTGGCCCATCAGCTTGCCGACCTGCACGTTGTTGAAGCTGATGTAGTAGTTGCGGCTGCCGCCCAGGGTCAGGCGGTCGTAGTCGATCACCGGCACGCCGTGGCTCTTGGCGTAGGACTCGATCTGGGCGCCCACACCCGAGGTCAGCGGGTCGATGACCAGCACGCTGGCGCCGGCGGTGATGGCCGACTGGGCGTCGGTGAGCTGGGTGCTGCTGCTGCCCTGGGCGTTCTTCACGCTGAACTGCGAGCTGCTGAGCCCGGCGGTCTGGAACGCCTTGGTCAGGTCGGGGGCGTCGAACTCGGTGTAGCGGGCCGAGGTGACGGTGTCGGGGAGGATGACGGCGACGCTGCCGGTGCCCTTGGCGGCGACCGACTTGAGCTGCGCCATCGCCGAGAAGTCCCGGGTGAAGGAGGTCGCGGTCAGGTTGGCCGAGGAGCTCCCGCCGGTCGTCGCCGACGACCCCGAAGCCGTGGTCGCGCTCGACCCCGACGACGTCGAGGTCGGCGACGTGCTGCTGCTCTTGGTGCTGCTGCCGCAGGCCCCGGCCACCAGGCCGGCACTGATGGCGAGCGCCGCGAAGGCGCGCTTGTTGTTCACGGGTGGGTGATCCCCCTTCGCTGAGGGCTGGGCCGGGATTGGGGCACGCAGCCGGGTGTTTCCTAGCCTGGAGGCTAAAGTTAAGGTCGTTAACGTGCCGTTAACATTGCGGACCAGGGCATAAATATTTTGTGAAAAAGGGCCGACCGCCTCTAGACGGGACCCTCTCCGGCCGATCTCCCTCAGTCCGATACCAGCCGGTACCCGACCCGCGGCTGGGTGATGATCAGCGGGGACTCACCCTCCTTCTCCAGCTTGGCCCGCAGGCGCCGCACGTAGACCCGTAGGTACTCGGTCTCGGTCTCGTAGCCCGTGCCCCACACCCGGCGCAGCAGGTGGGCGTGGCTGAGCACCTTCCCCCGGTTGGCCGCCAGTTCCCGCAGGAGGGCGAATTCCGTCGGGGTGAGATGGACGGGCCGGTTGTCGCGCACCACCTGCTGGGCCGCCAGGTCGATGGAGACGTCGCCGACCGAGACGGTGGCGGCGGTGGCGTTCGGCGGGGGAGCGGGATCGGGGTTGCGGGTCCGGCGCAGGGTGGCCGATATGCGGGCCATGAGCTCCTCGATGCTGAACGGCTTGGTCATGTAGTCGTCGGCACCCACGTTGAGCACCGCCACCTTGTCCCGCTCACCGCCGCGGGCCGACACCACGATCACCCCCACCGTGGAGCGCTCGCGGATCAGCCGGCACAGTTCCAGGCCGTCCATGTCGGGGAGCATCAGGTCGAGAAGGACGATGTCGGGCTGCTCGGTCTCGAGCAGGTGCAGGGCCCGCACGCCCTCGGTGGAGACGATGGTGTCGAAGCCCCGGACCACCAGGTTGGAGCGGATGAGGTCGACGATGTTCGGGTCGTCCTCGACGATCAGGACGCTGGTGAGCGTCCGGTCCGGGGGCGAGGTCATCCGTCCGCCGGGGCGCCGCGCGCCACCGGCAGGGTGATGACACAGCGGGTGCCAACAGATGGCCGGGTGATGTCCATGCGGCCTCCGTGGGCGGCGACGATGCCCTGGGCGATGGAGAGACCCAGCCCGGCTCCACCCGTCCGGCTGCGGCGCTCCGCCCGGCGACCGAAGGGGCTCCCGATCATCTCCGCCGGCAGCCCTACGCCGTCGTCGGTGACCGAGATCTGGACCGATGAGGGGTCCGCGCAGTCCACCTCGACGATCACCCGCGTCCCCTGCGGGTTGTGGCGCACCGCGTTGTCCAACAAATTGACCAGGAGTTGCTCCAGGCGGTCGTGGTCGGCCCACACGGTGGGCAGGCCGGCCGGGATGCGCAGCTCCACATGCTCGGAGGCCGGCGCCGGCAGGCAGGCCCGGGCCGCCTCGAGCACCAGGGCCAGATCGCACCAGTCGGGGTGGATGCGCAGGATCCCGGTGTCGATGGCCGAGAAGTCGAGCAGGTCCTCCACCAGGCGGCCCAGGCGGGCGGACTCGTCGGCGATCCTGGTGAGGAACCGCTGCTGCGACCCGCCGTCCCAGCTGACGTCGGGTTGCATCAGGCTGGACGCGTAGCCCCGGATGGCCGTCAGGGGAGTCCGCAGCTCGTGCGACAGGAACGACAGGAACCGCCGCTGCAGCTCCTGGGAGCTGCGCAGCGCCATCGTCTCGCGCTGCGCCCGCTCCGACGCCTCGCGCTCCAGCGCCAGCCGCAGCGAGTTGGCGGCGTCCTCGATCAGCGACCGGTGCGACGGCTTCTCGCCGGCGGCCGCCCAGGCCACCACCAGCGCCGCCGGCCCGTCCGGCGCCGGGAACTCGAGGGCCACCCGCCAGCCGGCCCGGCGGCCGCCGTCGCGGCGCCGCAGGGCGGTGTCGCCGCTCTGCACCGCCGCCCGGGCCGCGTCGAGCAGGTCGGGGGAGCGGTCCCCGGTCCCGGCCCACGCCAGCAGGCGGAGCGGGGAGCCGCCGGCCGCGCCCGGATCCCCGTCCGGCGAATCCGGCCGCTCCGGCCGCTCAGGGTGCTCGCTGGTGAGCAGCGCCACCTCCTCGGCCGCCAGCCCCCGCCGGAGGGCGTCGAGGGCCACCTCCAGGCCCACCTCGATCGGCACCGGGCCGGCGAGGGTCTCCAGCACCTCCCGGATGGTCTCGAGGGCGCTGTTGCGCACCGTCAGCTCGCCGAGCAGCCGGTCCCTCTCCAGGGCCCCGGCGACGTAACCGGAGTAGACGTTGGCCAGGGAGATCTGGTTGCGGGTGGGCGGCCCGTGCTCGGTGGACAGCACGGTGATCACCCCGACCGTCCCCGACCCGGTCAGGGGCACGCTCCACGAGCTGTGCACCCCTCCGCTGCGAACCTCCCGAGCGAAGCGGGCCCAACCGGGGGCGCCGGACACGTCCTCGGTGATGACCTCCCCGCCGGCGACGAGGGTGCGGCCGATCTGGCCGCCGGCCGGGCCGAGCGGCAGCACCTGCCAGGCCCGGGTCAGCTCCCTGCTGAGACCGGCCGAGCCCACCAGCCGGAGCATCCCGCCCTGGCCTTCGTGCACGCAGACGGCTACCGAACCCAGGGCGGCCTGCAGCGCGGCCAGGATCAGCGAAAGGCTCGAGGACGGCTTCGCCGAGGCCAGCTGCCCGGCCAGGGAATCCAGCCGGCTCAGCTGGCTGCGGGCCGAGACGTCCGGCCGCTGGCCCGACAGCAGCGCCGCCACCTCGTCGGGGGAGGATTCCTCGGGCCGTACCTCGGCCACCACCCGGCCCCGTCTCATGATCACGATGCGGTCGGCCAGCCGGAACATCTGGTCCACGTCGTGCGACACCAGCAGCACGGTGGTGCCCTGCACCGGCAGCTTGGCGGCCAGGTCCTCCACCTGGGCGGACTCGTGCACGCCGAGAGCCGCCGTGGGCTCGTCCAGGATGAGCAGCGCCGGCCGGTCGCGCATGGCCCGGGCCACCGCCACGAGCTGGCGCTGCCCGCCGGAGAGGTGGCCGACGAGCGTGCTGAGCGGCGGCAGGGCGATGCCGAGCTCGTCGAGGAGGCGGTCGGCGTGGCGGTAGAACCGCCCGGCCGACAGCAGCGACCGGCGGGACTCCCGGCCGAGGAGGAGGTTGGCGGCGATGTCGAGGTTGTCGCAGAGCGCCAGGTCCTGCCACACCACGGCCACGCCGTTGCGCCGGGCCGCCCCCGGGTCGGCGTCCACCCGGCCCCGGCCCACCGTCACCGTCCCGCTGTCGGGGCGGATGTCACCGGCCAGGCACCTCACCAGGGTGGACTTGCCCGCCCCGTTCTCCCCGGCCAGGGCCACCACCTCGCCGGCCCGGATGTCGAGGTCCACCCGGTCCAGGGCCAGGAGAGGGCCGTACTGGACGGTGAGGTCCCGGGCCCGCAGCAGCGGCTCGGTCGGCTCACCGGATCCTGGCCGGCCCTCGGCGGTGGCTAGAACCATCGCCGCATTATCCCTGGCCCCGGCCGGTAACGGCGGTCATCGCCGGTTTGGCGCCCGCCGCAGGACTACCTGGATGCGTCAAGCGATGCCCCATTGCCCGGAGCAGGGCCGCCTCCTCCTCTTCGCTTGCCCGATCGGGCGGCGGGCACTCAGCGCCGCTTTCCCGACATGTCCGCGTTGGGCGCCGCCCGCCCCACCAGGTCGGCGACGATCTCGCCCAGCTCGGCCGGGTCCCAGCGGCCCTCCTTGTCGGCGGCCGGGCCCTCCACCCAGCCCTCCGCCACGCTCAGGTGGCCACCCCGCACGTTGAAGACCCGCCCGGTGACCGACGCCGACTCCGGGCTGCCCAGCCACACCACGATGGGGCTGATGTTCTCCGGTCCCAGCGGATTGAACGCCCCCTCGGGGATGTCGGCGGCCCGCTGGCCCATGCCCAGGTTCTCGGTCATCCGGGTGAGGGCGGCCGGGGCGATGGCGTTCACCGTGACCCCGTAGCGGGCCACCTCCATGGCGGCGATGACCGTGAAGGCGGCGATGCCGGCCTTGGCGGCGCCGTAGTTGGTCTGACCCACGTTGCCGTAGATGCCCGACGGCGAGGTGGTGTTGATGATGCGGGCGTCGTTGGTCTCACCGGCCTTGGACCGCTCCCGCCAGTAGTGCAGGGCGGCCGACGACGGCGCGAAGGTGCCCCTCAGGTGGACCTTGATGACCGCGTCCCACTCGTCGACGGTCATGTTCACGAGCATGCGGTCCCGGAGGATCCCGGCGTTGTTGACCAGGACGTCGAGCCCCCCGAAGGTGTCGATGGCCGCCTGGACCATCCGGTGGGCGCCCTCCTCGTCGGAGACGTCGTCGCCGTTGGCGATGGCCTCACCGCCCATGGCCCGGATCTCGTCGACCACCTCCCCGGCCGGCCCGGTGGAGCTGCCGGTGCCGTCCATCTCCCCGCCCAGGTCGTTGACCACCACCTTGGCCCCCTGGCGGGCGAACTCGAGGGCGTGCTCCCGCCCGATGCCCCGCCCGGCTCCGGTCACCACGACCACCCGGTCCTGACAGATTCCGACCATTGAGAACTCCCTCTCCCCTCGGGGCCGCCGCTACCGGCTCCGCCCCTCCGACTGGTGCCCCGACACTCTGCCTGATCCCGCCCGGCTCCGCCTGCTCCGCCGGCTCCACCCCTCCGGCGCCGA
>JAKAXG010000729.1 GCA_021827225.1 Actinomycetes bacterium
GAGCAGCAGGCTCTCCCGGTAGGTCACGCAGCCCAGGTTCTCCATGGCCCCGAAGGCGAAGTCGGGGACCGCCACGTGGTCCAGCTTGTCGCCGGGGTAGGGGATGTCGAAGTAGCCGCTCAGGAACCGCACCGCGTGCGCCGCGGCGTCCACGGCGAAGTCCGCCAGGGCCAGCTTGCCCGGTACGGCGGCGCAGCGGATGGGCACACCGCCGACCTCGACCGGGTCGGTCAGCTCGTAGGGTCCCACCACGAACGCCACCAGATAGGTGGACATGCGCATGGTGTCGGCGAAGCGCAGCTCGACTCTGCCGTCCTCGCGGCGTCGGGAGGCGACCAGGGAGCTGTTCGACAGGCCGGTGAGGCCCTCCTCCACGACCAGGGTCACGCCGAAGGTGGCCTTGAAGTCCGGCTCGTCCCAGCACGGGAAGGCCCGCCGGGCGTCGGAGGCCTCGAACTGGGTGGTGGCGATGACCCGCTCCCGGCCCCCGCCGTCACGGAAGGTGCTGCGGTAGAAGCCCCGCAGCTGGTCGTTCAGCGTGCCGGTGAAGTCCAGGGTGAGGCGGTACCCCTCGGCCGGATCCAGGTCGGAGCCGAACTCGAGTACCAGCTGCTGCTCGTCGGGCACGAGGCGGATCTCCGGCTGGAGGGCCGCCCCGCTGGGGGCCTCCAGCCGGGCCCCGGTCACCTCCAGGTCGGCGGCGTTGAGCACCAGCACCGGCGTCGGGGTGGTCACGTCCACGGTTACCACCTCGCGCCCTTCGAACCGGGCGGCTTCGAGGTCGGGCCTCAGCTCCAGCTCGTAGTGCCGGGGCCGGGCGTGGCGCGGCAGCCGGTAGGTCTCGGGTTCCGCCACTGACAGCCTCCTCCATCTGTAGGGATATGTCACCCTACTTTGGGACCGCTACGGTCGGGCCATGGAGATAACACCTCAGGTCGTCGCCCTCGGTCACCCCATCGTCGACGTGCTCTCGCCCTGCCAGGACGAGCAGGTCGCGTCCCTGGGGCTGGAGAAGGGGACCATGACCCTGGTCGACGAGGCCGAAGCCGAGCGTATCTACGCCGGTCTGGGCCCGGCGACGGAGGCGTCGGGCGGGTCGGCGGCCAACACGGCGGCCTGCCTGGCCTCCCTGGGGGCGGCGGCCGAGTTCATCGGCAAGGTCGCCGATGACGGGCTGGGCCAGGTGTTCGCCCACGACATCCGGGCCTCGGGAGTGCGCTTCGAGGTGCCCCCGTCGCCGGCCGGTTCCGGGCCCGGTACCGGGCGGTGCCTGGTGATGGTCACGCCCGACGCCGAGAAGACCATGTGCACCAACCTCGGGGTGGGGGCGTTCCTCCAGCCCGCAGACATAGACCGGGCCGCTGTCTCGGCCGCCCGGGTGCTGTACCTGGAGGGCTACCTCTGCGGCAAGGACGAGACCTCCGAGGCGGTGGATGCGGCGGTCGAGCAGGCCCGCCGGGCCGGGACCCTGGTCGCCTTCTCCGCCTCGGATCCGGCCTGGGTGCATCTGCACCTGGACGAGCTGAGCGCCCTGCTGGACCGGGTGGACATCCTCTTCGCCAACGAGCCCGAGGCCCTCGGGCTGTCCGGTCGCAGCAACCTCGATGACGCCCTCGAGCACCTGGCCAAGCGGTGCCCCACGGTGGCGGTCACCCTCGGCGGGAAGGGCTGCGTGGTAGCGGGCCCCGACGGCACGGTCACCGTGGCGGCCCGGCCGGTCGACCACGTGGTCGACACCACCGGGGCGGGGGACAGCTTCGCCGCCGGGTTCCTCTACGGGGTGATCAACGACCTGGGCCCCGAGCTCTCGGCCCGGATCGGCAGCCTGGCCGCCGGGGAGATCGTCAGCCACATCGGTGCCCGCCCCCTGACCCGGCTGTCGGCGCTCGCCGCCGAATCCGGTCTCATCTGAGGGCCGGCGGCTGCCGGCCCTTCCGGCCGGCCCGCCGTCACCGTCGGTCTACCGGCCCCGGCGGGGCTTCTGACCGTGGTTGGCCTTCTTGCGGCGAGCCCGGGCCCGGGCCTTCTGGGTGCGCTTGGACATGGCGGACGAGACTAGTGCCTCGGGCCGCTCCGCCGCGGCCGGGCCGCCGGCCCCGGCGTGGTGGCCCGGCCGCCGGGCGGTAGCCTGCCGTCGATGGAACGTCTCGGCATCGTCGCCCCGCCCCGCCGGGGGGAGCGGGGCCTGTCCCACGCCCTGACCGGTGGCTCGGCGCTGGTGGGCGCCGGCCCGTCGTCCACCGCCGGTACGGCAGTGGATGCGGCCGAGATCCGCTCAAACGCCTGATCCAGATGTCGTGGCTCATCCGCGACGGTGACGTCCTGGCCGCCCTCGAGGCCCGCCGCCCGGGTTGGCCGTCCGCCATCCGGGGTGCGGTGGTGCTACGGGGACCGGCGCTGGTCCAGACCCTCACCACGCCGGTCTCGCTCGACGTGGCCTGGTGCGTCGCCGACCAGGCGCCCGACGGGCAGGAGTGCCTGGTGGTCCGCCGGATCAGCTGCCTGGGCCCCCGCCGGCTGGCCCGCCCGCACCTGGGCGCCCGCCCCATCGTGGTCGCCGGCCGGGGCGCGTTCGAGCGGTGGAACCTCCAGGTGGGTGACCGCCTGGAGATCCGCCGGATGTGACCGGGGGCCCCGGCCGGCTGGCCGTGGTGGGCACGCCGATCGGCAACCTGGAGGACATCTCCCGCCGGGCGGTGCGGACCCTGGCCGAAGCCGACGTCATCTTCTGCGAGGACACCCGCCGCACCCGCAA
>JAKAXG010000730.1 GCA_021827225.1 Actinomycetes bacterium
CTCAATCCGGCACCGCGCACTTGGCTCCTTGTCCGCCGGTAGAAGTCTCGCGGGGCCAGCTGTGCCACGTCGAGCAGATGACCCAGGACATGCACGACCATCGCCGCGAACCACAGGACGAAGGTGACCCTGTGGATGAGGAGCAGCTCGTTGCGCAGGTTCGGGGGCACCAACAGCAGGACGATCCCACTGGCGACGACGGCGACGGTGGACACCACGACGAACGGACCCAGGAGCCGGAGCACCGCCGGGGGCGGTCCCTTGCGGCGATATGCCGGCGATCCGAGGTAGTAACGGGCGAAACGCCAGGTGGTGCTGCCGATCTTGAGCAGGACTACCGGTACCAGCACCATCCCGACCACGACGTGCACCGCCAGGGTCCAGAGCACGTGGATGTGGAGGAGGGTGAGCCCTTCGACCGCCAGGAGGACCAGGAGTAGCGCCCCGAGCATGGCCGTGAGGCGTCCGTTCGCCTCCACTCCTCTGTCCGCCTCGTCGACGAGAGGCTCGACTCCTGTCGCGGCCTGCCTCCCCCGCTCCACGGCCGCCCGCCATGCCGCGATCGGCGAACCGGGGACGTAGGCCGCCGTCGAACCGGCGGTCGCCGGCCCGGCCACCTCGGCCGCCGCGGTCGCCTGCCTGTAGCTGTAGTAGCGGTGGTAAAAGGCGAAGGCGATGGCCACGGCGGCCACGAGGGCGAGCACGTAACCGATGTAGCTGAAACCCGAGACGATGGCGTGCCAGTGGGAGCCCACGCCGTAGCCGATGCCGGCCCAGGCGCCGTCCCAGAGCAGCGAGCCGGCGCCGGTCAGGACCCCGAAGCGCACCAGCGGCACCTCGGCGATGCCGGCCGGCACGGCCACGAAGTTGCGGATCACCGGGAGCAGCCGGCTCCCGAACACGCCGAAGCGTTGGTGGCGGTCGTACCAGGCCTCGGCCCGGTCGAGATCACGGTGGGTGAGCAGGATGTACCGGCCGAAGCGGTCGACCACCGCCCTGCCGGCGTGGCGGCCCACCGCCCACGCGATGTAGGCGCCGACGACCTCGCCGACGACGCCAGCCACTATGACCCCGGCCAGGCTGAGCCTTCCCTGAGCAGCCAGCACGCCCGCGAAGCCGAGCGTCAGTTCCGAGGACGTCGGGACGCAGCACGACTGCAGCAAGGAGAGGATGAAAACGGCGCTGTAGCCGGCCGTGGAGACGAAGTGGGTGAACGTCAGGAGTCCGAGCACGTGCACGTCGGGAAGAGATCCTCGGGTTCGTCGGTGGGGCCCATCGTAATCACCGGCGGCGACATCATCTGGGCAGATCTGGGGCCAGCAGCCGGCCGGCGGCCCGTCTGTGTCCACACCCGAGACGCAGCGATCGCGGCCTCCAAGGCATCGGCCCGGACCCGGTCACGGAACGAGCCCGCCGTTGGTCCCCCTCAGCTGGGGGGCGGCCCCGACGGCTGAGCCTGCGAGCGGGCGTAGCCGTCCAGGCGTCGGATCTGATCGGCGTAGATACCTCTCATCACCCGCGGCGCGAACATCCGCTCGAAGAAGCCCCCGATTCCCTGGGCGCCGTTCCACTGTGTCGAGATGGTCACCTTCGACGAGCTTCCCCCCTCAGCGGGGTCGACCACGAAGGTGGTCACCGAGCTGGAGTTGGCGTCGGTCTCGACCATGCGCCGGCCCGGTTCCGGTTCGGTCAGGGTCTGGCGGAAGTCCCGGCGCCGGCCGCCAGCGGCGAACTGGAACGTCACCACGGTGCCCTCGCCGATACCGCCCTCCACGACCCGGAAGTCGGAGAAGGCGGCGGGCAGAAAGTGGGGGTGATGGTTCTGCATGTCGGACAGGTACCGGTAGACCACGTCGGGCGGGGCTGCGACCGGCCCCTCGGCAGAAGCGGTGTTGACGCCCATGTCCCATGCCTATCAGGGGGCGGCTTCGCGGGCAATCCCCGGGTCCGGCCGACCCGGGCGAGGGACTGGCTCAGGTGGACGCTCTGGCGGAGGTGCTCGACCGGTACTACCTGTTCCACGCGACCCGAGCGGCGCTACTGCGCCGCCTCGGTCGCGCCGACGAGGCGCGCGAGGCCGACGCCCGGGCCTTCGCCGGGACCCAGAACCCGGCGGAGCGCGCCCTCATCGAAGGGCGGCTGCACCCTCAGAGCGGCATCCCGGCCGAACCGGGCGACCAGGGGCCGACTCTTGACACCCGCCTCGCCAACCAGGCGACGAGGGGTGGGAAAACGCCGCCTCAGCGCCCTGGCTGCGGAATACGGGCGTATGCGCTCTCGGGTCGGGGAGACGGGAGGACGGCGGCGACCTGCAGCCGTCCGTCCGGGCCGACGGGTACCGCATCGGCAGCCAGGATCGCGCCGGTCGGTACCGGTCCGTACACGTGCGGGAAGCCACCCTCGACCCGGATCTCGGCGTCGACGAGCGCCGGGTCGATGGTGAGGAGCACGACATCGCTGCGCCCCGCATAGAACCGGTCGGCGGTGGCCTGCACCTGCTCCGCGGTCGAGCAGTGCACGAATCCCACCTCGGCCTGGGTCCGCCCGATGGTCGACCCCCGGTAGGCGTCGGCGGCGGGATCCCACTCTGCGGCGACGGCCAGGTGGTAGAGCCGGGGCTGGTCCACCGGGCCATGATGGTCGGGCCCGGGCGACGTCGCAAGGTAACCGCCGGATCCAGGAGCGTCCGCCCACGCCAGGTGTGATTACCGGCGCTACACCTTCGAAGGTCGCGGCCTGCTGGACGAGGAGA
>JAKAXG010000050.1 GCA_021827225.1 Actinomycetes bacterium
GTCGAACCCGGCGTCGCGCAGGGCCCGGGCCTTGCGCTCCTCGATGGCCTTGCACCAGATGAAGTCCTCGATGTCGGGGTGGTCGACGTCGAGGATCACCATCTTGGCCGCCCGGCGGGTCTTGCCCCCGCTTTTGATGGTGCCGGCCGAGGCGTCGGCGCCCCGCATGAAGCTCACCGGACCCGAGGCGGTCCCGCCGCCGCGCAGGCCCTCCCTGGAGGATCGGATCCGGGACAGGTTGACGCCGGCACCGGAGCCGCCCTTGAAGATGATCCCCTCCTCGGAGTACCAGTTCAGGATCGAGTCCATGGAGTCCTCCACCGAGAGGATGAAGCAGGCGGAGCCCTGCTGGGGGACCCCCTTGACCCCGATGTTGAACCACACCGGCGAGTTGAAGGCCGCCTTCTGGTGGATGATCAGGTACTTGAGCTCGTCACTGAAGGCGTCGGCCTCCTCGTCGTCGACGAAGTAGCCCTCCTTGCGCCCCCACCCGGTGATGGTGTCGACCACCCGGTCTACGACCTGGCGCAGGGACCACTCGCGGGCCGGCTCCCCGAGAGTGCCCCGGAAGTACTTCTGGGCCAGGATGTTGGTGGCGTTGATGCTCCAGGTGGACGGCACCTCGACGCCGAGCTGCTCGAAGGCCACCGCGCCGGTGGCGTAGTGCACGATGCGGGCGTCCCGCCGCTCCCACTCGACGGTGCTGTAGGGATCGTCGCCGGCCTTGGTGAAGTGCCGGGAGATCCCGATGCCCATCCGCTCGGGCGCTATTGCCATACCGGTTACCTCCTGGAGAATGAACTGACAGAACCACAAGACGTTGTGGTTCTGACGCCGTGCGGCCCCCGCATCCACAACATGCGGATCAAATTACAACACCGTAATTCCATCCGTGTCAATGCCGGCCTGTCCGGAAAACCGCTGGTCACGGCGCGCTCGCGAAGGTTTGCAGTCGTGGCCCCGGGCAGGCCGGGCCACCGTAGAGGGCGGCTCCTGTGGAGCGGTAGAGGGCACAACCTGTGTACGGCCGGGGGAAAACACCGGCCGGTCCGACCACCGGCCAAAAATTTTTCCGGAAAGTGTGTGAGGGCGGGGCGGGACGGGTACAGTCAGTCCAGCGCCGCCGAAGCTGCCCCCTCGGCGGCCTCTAACCCTGGCGACGGCCCCCCAGTCCCCGCCCCTTCGACGGGGGGCCGCGCCGGGGAACACCCGGTAGCAGAACTTCATCGGCGAGCCCGGCGTATAAGTTGCCCGCCCATGGCTGTGGTGGTGGCGATCGACGCCGGGACGACCGGAGTGCGGACCATGGCGGTGGACCCCGACGGCGACGTGGTGTCCAGCCGCTACCGGGAGTTCCCCCAGTACTTCCCCCGACCCGGCTGGGTGGAGCACGACCCCGAGGAGATCTGGGCGACCGTGGTGGCCACCTTCTCCGAGCTGCTCGCCGACCTCGACCAGCCGGTGGCGGCCATCGGCATCACCAACCAGCGAGAAACCGTGGTGCTGTGGGATCGCAGGGACGGCCGCCCGCTCCACCGGGCGGTGGTGTGGCAGGACCGGCGGACCGCCGGGGTGTGCGAGAAGCTGGCCGCCGACGGCCACCTCGACCTGGTCCGGGGACGCACCGGGCTGGTGCTCGACCCGTACTTCTCGGCCACCAAGCTGGGTTGGCTGTTCGGGCCGGGGGGCGTGCGGCCTTCCGCCGACACCGCCTTCGGGACGGTCGACAGCTGGATCCTCTGGCGCCTGACCGGCGGGCGGGCGCACGTGACCGACACCACCAACGCCTCCCGGACCCTGCTGTTCGACATCGGCCGGTTGCGCTGGGACGCCGAGTTGGCCGACCTGTTCGGGGTGCCGTTGAGCGTCCTGCCCGAGGTGGGGCCGTCCTCCGGCCGCCTGGGCGTCACCGCCGCCGGGGTGGTGCCCGGCCTGCCGGAGGGAGTGGCGATCAGCGGTGTGGCCGGCGACCAGCAGGCGGCGCTGTTCGGCCAGGCCTGCTTCTCCCCCGGCATGACCAAGAACACCTACGGGACGGGCAGCTTCGTGCTCATGAACCTGGGGGACCACCTCCCCCGGCCGGTGGACGGCCTGCTGTCGACCGTGGCCTGGTCCCTCGGCGGGGCGGACAGCGCCAACACCGCGTACGCCCTGGAAGGCGCCATCTTCGTGACCGGGGCGGCGGTGCAGTGGCTGCGCGACGGTCTGGGGTTGATCGCGACCGCCCCCGAGATCGGCCCGCTGGCGGCGAGCGTTTCCGACACCGGCGGATGCTTCTTCGTGCCGGCGCTCACCGGGCTCGGCAGCCCGTGGTGGGACCCCCACGCCCGCGGCACGGTGGTGGGTCTGACCAGGGGGGTGGGCCGGGCGCAGGTGGCCCGGGCGGCGGTGGAGGCCATGGCCTTCCAGACCGCCGACGTGGTCCGTTCCATGACGGCGGCGTCGGGTCGGGACCTGGCCGAGTTACGGGTCGACGGCGGGGCGTCGGCCATGGATCTGCTGCTGCAGATCCAGGCCGACCTGCTGGGGGTGCCGGTGAGACGCACCGCCAACCGCGAGACCACCGCCGTGGGCGCGGCCTTCCTCGCCGGGCTGGCCGAGGGGGTGTGGGGCTCGCAGGCGGACATCTCTGCGGTGTGGAAGGGCGACGCCGCGGTGGAACCGGCCGGCGACGGACCCGCCATCCGGGCCGCCTACGACGGCTGGCACCGGGCGGTGCAGCGCTCCTTGCGCTGGGACCCGCCGGCGGGCGGCTAGAGCGCCGAGCTGGGGTGGGCCAGCCGCCCGCTGCGGGCGCTCAGCTCCACCCAGCGGGCGTCGACGATGCGGGCCAGGGCGGTCAGCTGCCGCCGCTCCCGGATCCGGAAGGGCCGGCCCTGGCGGCCCAGGATGAGCACCAGGCCGGCCGCGTCCAGATCGGCCCAGGCCACGTCGTCGGGGGCGGCCTCGCCGGGGCGGGGGGCGGCCGCCGCCCGGCTCCCGGCCATGAACGCCCGCAGCCACGGCCCGGGTGGGACGGGCCCCACGGCCACGTTGGGGTCGATCGCGTCCAGTTCCATCACGGTGGCCCAGTCGCTCTGGAAGTCCCGCAGGCTGCTGCGGACCAGGCTGGCCAGGAGCGGCTGCACCCCGTGCTGGGTGACCAGGGTGACCGCCGTTTCCAGGGCGTCGAGGCGGGGATCGGCGATGGCGTCGCCGGCCCGGCGGACGTCTTCCACGGCCACCCCGTCGACCTGGTTGATCTCCGAGACCAGCAGGTCGACGAGCGTCTCGGAGGGCAGGTTGACCACCAGTTCGTCTATGGCCCGGCCGCCGCCGCGTTCGAGGATGTCGATGCCGACCAGGTCGCCGCGCACGGCACCGATGCGGCTGGCGACCGCTCCGAGAGCACCGGGGCGGTCCGGGACCCATACCCGGACGGTGTAGAAGGGCACCGGGCCAAGCTAACAGGCGTGTGTGAACCGCCTGTTACCGGAAGGGGCACGCCCTGTTACACGGGCCCCCGCCGTTAGCCGGACGCGCCGGCGTCGCCGGTCCGGTCAGGCCCCGGTGCCGCTGGTCTCCAGGGCGGGCCCGGCCGGTTCGGGGCCGGTGGTGGTGGCGGGGCCGTCCAGCGGGTTGGGATCGGCCTCCGACCCGGGGGCGGACAGCCTGCCCCGGTCGCGCTTGGCGTAGGTGGGCACCCGCTGCTGGCCCGACAGGGCGGCGATGGCCTCCATGATGCTGTCGGTGCAGGCCCGCAGGCTGTCGGCGGTCAGGGGGCCGTCGCCCGGGTCGGGGGCCGGCACATGGATGGGCTCGCCCATCCTGACCCGCACCCGCTTGAACAGCCGGGGGAACTTGGCCCCTATGGGCTGCACCTCGGCGGTGCCGAACTGGGCCACGGGCACCACCGCCGCCCCGCACTGCATGGCCAGGCGGGCCACCCCGGTGTGGCCCTTGTACAGGCGGCCGTCCGGCGAGCGGGTGCCCTCCGGGTAGATCCCGAGGACCCCGCCCGAGGTCAGCACCTCCCGCGCCGCGGCGAGGGCCCGCTCCGACGCCGATCCCCCGTCCCGCTTCAGGGGGATCATGCCCACGGCCCTGAAGAACCAGGCGGTCCGCCGGTTCTCGAAGTACTCGGCCTTGGCTACGAAGGTCACCCGGCGCCTGACGCAGAGCGGCAGGAAGATGCTGTCGATGAACGACTGATGGTTGCTGGCCAGGATCACAGGGCCCGACCTGGGCACGTTCTTCCGGCCTTCCACCCTGACCCGGTACACGACCAGCAGGACGGGAGTCAGAATCACCTTCAGCACCCAGTAGGCCATGCTTTCACCCCAACTTGGTCAACGCCCTCCGCAGGTTGCGAACGGCCTGGTGGATCCGCTGCTCGTTCTCTATAAGGGCGAAGCGTACAAATCCCTCCCCACCCTTGCCGAAGCCTACACCCGGTGAGGTGGCCACCTCAGCCTCCGTGACCAGGAACTTCGCGAACTCCAGCGAGCCCATCTCCTTGTACGGCTCGGGGATCGGCGCCCAGACGAACATGGTCCCGCGGGGAGCCTCGATCGGCCAGCCGATCCGGTTGAGACCGTCGCAGAGGGCGTTGCGCCGGGAGTGGTAGATCCCGTTGACCTCCTTCGGGTACTCCGACGCCTCGTTGAGGGCGATGATGGAGGCGATCTGGATGGGCTGGAAGGTCCCGTAGTCGAGGTAGCTCTTCAGCTTGGTCAGGGCGGCGACGATCTCGGGGTTGCCGACCATGAACGCCACCCGCCACCCGGCCATGGAGAAGCTCTTGGTCATGGTGTAGAACTCGACGGCCACGTCCTTGGCTCCCGGCACCTGCAGCACCGAGGGAGGCTGGAACCCGTCGAAGGCGGTGTCGGAGTAGGCGAAGTCGTGCACCAGGATGACGTCGTGGTCCCGGGCGAAGGTGACCAGACGCTCCATCCACGACAGGTCCACGCACTCGGTGGTCGGGTTGTGAGGGAACGAGAAGACGATGACCCGGGGGCGGGGCCAGGTGGACTCCCAGCTGTCCATCAGGTTGGCGAAGAAGTCCTGGTTGGGGCCGAGCTGGACCTGCTGGACGTCGGCCCCGGCGAAGAGCGGCGCGTAGATGTGGATGGGGTAGCTGGGGGTGGGTACCAGGGCGGTGTCGCCCGGGCCGACCAGGGTCCACATCAGGTGGGACAACCCTTCCTTGGCGCCGATGGTGGTCACCACCTCGGTGTTCGGGTCGAGCTCCACTCCGAACCGGCGCAGGTAGAGGTCGGACACGGCCCTGCGCAACTTGGGGATGCCCCGGGAGGCGGAGTACCGGTGGTTGCGGGGGTTGCGGGCCGCTTCGGCCAGTTTCTCCACCGCTACATCGGGGCTCGGGATGTCGGGGTTCCCGAAGCCCATGTCGATCACGTCGCGACCGGCCCGGCGGGCCTCGTCCCGAAGTTCGTTGATGATGGCGAAGACGTAGGGCGGCAGCCCGTTGATACGGCGAAACTCCACGCCGAGAGGTTACCGGCCGCCCGGGGGGGCCAAGGAGGCGGTTTCCGCCGGTCAGGTCGCGGCGGCCAGCAGGCCGGCTCCCACCGCGCCCGCCTCGGGTCCCAGCTGGGCGGCGACGATGCCGACGGGCGGCCGCAGCGTGGCCGCCTCGACCAGCTCGTGGAAGGCCCGGCGGGTCGGCTCCAGGAGCACCTCGGCGGCCTGGACCAGCCCGCCGCCCAGGACGATCACGTCCGGGTCGAACAGGTTGGTGAGGTTGGCCAGGCCCAGCGCCACCCACCAGCCGAAGCGGTTCATGATCTCCAGCGCCGCCGGCTCCCCGGACCGGGCGGCGGCGGTCACGTGCTCCCCCTTGACCGCCTCCGGGTCGCCGCCGGCCATGTCGACCAGCTCCGGGGCGCCGCCCGCCACCGCCAGCTCCCGGGCCAGCCGGCCCAGACCGGAGCCGGACGCGAAACGCTCCCAGCATCCCCTCTTACCGCACGGGCACTGCGGTCCGGTGGGGTCGACGATCATGTGCCCGAACTCGCCGGCGAAGCGGTGGGCGCCCTCGACGAGGCGGCCCCCGCAGACGATCCCGCCGCCGATACCCGTGCCGAGGGTGACCATCAGCATGTCGGCGTATCCCCTGCCCGCGCCCCTCTCGTGCTCGGCCCAGCACGCCGCGGTGCCGTCGTTGCCGACCCAGAACCGGCAGTCCGGTTCGGCCGCTTGCAGGGCCGCCCCCAGCCCGGTGCCGGCCGCCCCGGGGAGGTTGGGGGCGAACACCAGGGTGCCGGTCGCGTCGACCAGCCCGGGTACGCCCACCCCGAGGGAGGCGGGGCGGCCTCCGGCCAGCCGCCGGGCGGCGGCGACCACCTCCTCGACCAGTTCGGGCCCGGTGCGGGGGCTGGCGGCCAGCCCGTCGGTCACGACCGCGCCGTCCGGTTCCAGCCGCACCGCCAGGAGCTTGGTGCCGCCGATGTCGACCCCGACCGCCGGGCCCGGACGGCCCGTCCCCGCGCCGGTCATTCAGCCCGATACCCGGCTGAGCAGGCGCCGCATGCCGGCCAGCCAACGGTCCCGGTCGGCGACCTTGGCCTGCTCGTACTGGGCCACCTGGGGGTGGGGCAGGATGAGGAACCGGTCGGCCCGGATGGCCGCCACCACCTCGTCGGCGACGGCCGACGGTTCGAGGATCTCGCCGCTGGCCTTGAGCTCCGCCTCGCCGCGGGCGTCGCCGCCGGTGACCATCGGGGTGCGCACCCCCTGGGGGCAGAGGCAGTGGAACTGCACCCCGCTACCCCCGAAGTTGACCGCCAGCCATTCGGCTACGGCGACCGAGGCGTGCTTGGTGACGGTGTAGGGCGCCGACTGCATCATCATCAGCAGCCCGGCCGCCGAGGCGGTGATGACCATCACCCCCCGGCCCCGGTCGGTCATCCCCGGCAGCACGGAGCGGGCGGCGTGGACGTGGGCCATGCCGTGCACCCGCCAGCTCAGGTCCCAGTCGTCGTCCTCGCCGAGGCCGCCGCCGGTGGCGATACCGGCGTTCGAGCAGTAGATGTCGATGGGGCCGAACCGGCTCTCGACCTCCTCCACCATCCCCCGCACGGCCGACCGGTCGCCCACGTCGGCGGCCAGGCCGATGGCGTCGGGGATCTCCGAGGCGGCCCGTTCGGCGGCCTCCCGGTCGAGGTCGACGACCGCGACCCGGCATCCTTCGGCGGACAGGCGCAGGCCCAGCGCCCGGCCGATCCCGCCGGCCCCGCCGGTGACCACCGCCACCGCCCCCGAGAAGTCGAACTCACTCATGGGCGACACCATAGGCGGCGCCGCCCCGGCCGGCCCCGGGTGGGCCGGCGGGCCCCGGGTGGGCCGGCGGCGACGGGTGGGCCGGCGGGGGACGGGCGGGTCAGCGGACCGGGACCAGCCGGTGCAGGGCGACGGCGGCGGCGGTCGCCACGTTGAGCGAGTCCACCCCGGCGGCCATCGGGATGCGGGCGGTCAGGTCGGCGGCGGCCAGCGCCCCGGCGCTCAAGCCGTCACCCTCGGCCCCGACCATCACCGCCACCCGCTCCGGGCCGGCCGCCGCCACCTCGTCGACGGTGCGGGCCGCCCCCGGGGTGAGGGCCACGGTGGTGAAGCCGGCCCGGCCGAGGACCGACAGGCCGGCCGGCCATTCCGGCACCCGGGCGAAGGGGACCCGCAGCACGTGGCCCACCGACACCCGGATGCAGCGCCGGTACAGCGGGTCCGCCGCCCGGGGATCGAGGAGGACGGCGCCCACCCCGAACGCGGCGGCGTTGCGGAACAGGGCGCCCAGGTTCTCGAAGTCGTTGACCCCCTCGACGACCAGGACGGCTCGGGCGGCGGCGACGACACCGGACGCCTCCCGCTCCGGGGGCCGTACCGCCAGGGCCAGCGCCCCGCGGTGCACGTGGTAGCCGGCGACCCGGTCGAACAGCGTCTGGGGGGCGACCAGCACCTCCGCCCCGGCGGTCCGGGCGAGGGCCACCAGAGCCGGGCTGGCGGCCGCCCGGCGCTCGGAGAGGAGAACGGAACGGAGCGGCCACCGCTGCTCCAGAAGCCCCTCGATGGTCCGCACCCCCTCGGCCACGAACAGCCCGGCGGCGCGCAGCCGCTGGCCGCGCCGCTCCCCCTCGAGCAGCTGGCGGTAACCGGAGAGGCGCTCGTCGTCCGCCTCTTCGACGCGGATCGGCCCGGTCAGGGCTGTCAGTATCCGGCGGAGACGGCGGAGTCCCGGCCTCCGCCGGGCAGCGACCCGCCCTCCACCACCGCTTTCAACTCCCGCAGGGCGGTGCCCATGATCCGCCCCTCGGCCCGCCGCTTGACGAACCCGGGCAGCGGGACCTTCAAGTCGACGACCAGCTCGTAGACGATCTCGGTGCCGGTGTCGCCGGAGGCGGACAGGTGGTACGCACCGTCGAGGCGCCTGGTGATGTCCCCGGCGGTCTGCACCCAGGACAGCTCCTCCGGGGCGCTGCTGTAGTCGTAGCGCAGCGTGTAGGAGGTGCTGCGCCCGAAGGCGGCGGCCCGGAAGGTGACCGAGAGGGCCCGCCCGTCAGCGTCGCGCTCGTCGATGTGCACGGCCTTGATGTCGGCCGCCCAGTCCGGGTAGCGCTCGAAATCCACCAGCACGCCGTAGCACTCGGCCGGCGTGCCCCGGATGATCATCCGCTCGGTTACCTGCTCCTCCACGTCCGGGAACCTCCTTGGCGACGAATTCCCGGCCAGCAACGTACTGCGCGCGGCGACCGGGACGCCGACCACAGCTTCGCATGCCCCGGTACGGGTGCCTCGCCGGGTCAGCTCCGGGGTGCTACCCCGATGCCGTCGAGGGCGACCCGCAGCCGCTCGGCCAGCACGTCGTAGGCGAACTCGGCCACCGCCCGGTCCCGGGCCGCCCGCCCCTGGGCCGATCTCAGCCCCGGGTCGTCGAGGAGGCGGCCGAGGGCGGACGCCACCGCCTCCGGGTCGGTGGGGCGGTCCACCACGATCCCGGTGTCCCCGTCGGCCACCGCCTCCGCCGCTCCCCCGCTGGATCCGGCCACGGACGGCACGCCGGCCGCCGCCGCCTCCAGGAACACGATCCCGAAGCCCTCCTGCTCGAGCCCCGCCCAGCGGTTGCGGCAACAGAGGGCGAAGACGTCGGCGCTGGCGTAGAGCGCCGGGAGGTCCTCGTCGGCCACCCGCCCGAGGAGACGCACCGGCGAGCCGAGCCGCCCGTTGAGGCGTTCGAGCCGGCCCCGGTCCCGGCCGCTGCCGGCGATGGCGACGGTGATATCCCCGTGTCCGGCGCGGCGCAGGCGGGCCGCCGCCTCGATCAGCACGTCCATGCCCTTGCGGGGCACCAGCCGGCTCACCGACAGCACCAGCGGCCCGGAACCGCCGAGACCCAGCCGAGCCCTCACCGAGGCCCGCTCGGAGGCCGACGCCGGCACGAACCGGCCGGTGTCCACCCCGGGCGGGACGCGCACCACGGGAGGCAGCCGGGGCTCCGCCCGGCGGGCTTCGGCCTCGGGGTAGCCCCCGGCCGAGACCAGGAGGCTGGCGTTGCGCAGCACCCGGGCGAGGAGCGGCCGGGTCAGCGGGATGCGCCCGGGGACGGTGACCTCCGCTCCGTGCAGCACGGCGGCGTAGGGCAGGCCCAGCTGCGGGCCGACCAGGCCCAGCGGCACCGCCGGGTCCAGCACGACGACCTCGGCGCCCACCTCCGACGCCAGCCGGCGGATCCGTCGCACCATCAGCGGGCTGGGCAGCAGCACCGGCTCGGGGGTCCGCTCCACCCGGAAGGGCTGGTCCCGGTCGAAGTCGGAGGCGCCGGCGTAGGGGCTGGTGAGCACGGTGAAGTCGTCGGCCGGCAGCCGCCGCCACAGCTCCCACAGGTAGGACTGGATGCCCCCGACCTTGGGCGGGAAGTCGTTGGTGACCAGGAGGTGGCGGATCATCCCGACCGGCCGTCCAGTTCCGCCCGGACCACGGGATCGTCGTCTCCGGCCAGCACCTCCAGCAGGTCGGCCCGCCCGATCCGCCCGGCGGCCCACGCGGCGTGGGCCCGGAGCAGGGGGTCGGGGTCGGCCAGGAAGCGCCGCAGGGTGGCGACCACCTCGGGGGCGTCGCCCCGCCCGACGTTTCCCAGGACCACCAGGGCGTTGCGACGGACGTAGCGCATCTGGCGGCCGGGAATGTACCAGCGGCCCACCAGGTCCTCGAGCTCTGCGTCGCCGGCGGCCAGCACCTCGAGCACCGCCAGGGTGGCCTGCGCCCCTGTCTCCGCCGGCGGGGCGGCGGCGCGCTCGGCCCGCCGGTTGGCCGGGCAGCGCTCCTGGCACTCGTCGCAGCCGTACAACCGGTCGCCGAGGGCCTCCCGGAACTCGGCCGGGAACACCCCCGGGGCCTGGAGCAGCCAGGCCAGGCACCGGCGGGCGTCGAGCTGGCCGGGACCGACCAGAGCCCCGGTGGGGCAGTCGACGAGGCAGCGCCGGCAGGTGCCGCAGCCGTCGGCCACCGGCTCGGGCCGGGCGATCGGGGCGATGGGGGCGTCGGTGACTACCGAGCCCAGCACGAACCACGAGCCGGCGCCGGGCAGCAGGACGTTGGCGTTCTTGCCGAACCAGCCCAGTCCGGCCCGCACGGCGGCGGCCCGGTCGACCAGGGCGTTGTCGTCGGCCAGGACCCGGGCCTGCCACCCTTCGGCGCTGAGGCGGCCGGCCATGGCCCCCAGGGCGTCGCGAAGCGGCCGGTAGTGGTCCACCCAGGAGTACCGGGCGACCCGGGCCGCCGGCCCGCCGGGCCGGTCACCGGGTGGGTCGCGCCGGTACGAGCGGGCGCCGACCACCAGCGCCCGGGCGCCGGGCAGGGTGGCCTGCGGGTCGGTGGAGCGGGCCGGGTTCCGGTAGGTGAACTGCATGCCCCCCGACCAGCCGGCCGCCTTGCGCTCCTCGAGGAGCTCCCTGGTCCGGGAAAAAGGTCGGGCGTCGCATATGCCCACCCGGTCGAGCCCGGCCCGCCGGCCGATCCCGACGATCTCGTCGGCGAGGCGGTCCGCCGCCGTCAAACCGCTCGGCCGGGTCGCTCCCCGGCAGGAGCCCCGGCCGCTCCGGTCCCCTCCCCGCCCGGGCCGGCGGCGGCCGGGCCGGCGGCGGCCGGGTGGGGGACGGCGCGGCGCACGACGGTGGAGCCGGGTGGGGTGGCCCGGGAGTTGGCGGCCACCTTCTTGGCCCGCCCCGCGGGTGCCGGCTTGGCGCCGGCCTTGGTCGGCTTGGCCGCCCGGGCGGTCCTCGCCGGGCGGGCCGCAGGGGCGCCGTCGGTGTCGCCGGGCGCGTCGGCGTGGTCGGGCGCCTCGGGGTGGTCGGGCTCGTCGGGGTCGAACAGCGACGGAGGGGCGCCGGCCCGCCGGGCCGGGTCGGCGAAGCCCACCTCGGTCGCCAGCCGGTTGCGGGAGGTGAGCAGGCCGGTGGACACGTCGTAGGTCCACTCGGCGACCTGCGGGCGACCGCGGGCGAGGAAGTTGAAGCGGACCAGCCAGTCGCTGTCCACCAGGTGGAAGGCGGACCAGCCGGCGTCGAACTCCTCGGCGCTGCGGATCACCACACTGTCCGCCAGGTTACGCGGTACGGGCCCTTCAAGCCGCCGGTCGGAGGGGCCCCGGCGGGGTGTGTGGAGGGTGGCCTGGCGGGCCCGGGCCACCACGGCGGCGTGCTCGGCCAGCACCGGCGCCGCGAAGCGGTCGATCCAGTCGGTCCCCACCCCGGCCTCGATGGCCACCTCCTGAACCGTACGCCCGGCCCGCAGCCGGGCCTGGATCTCGCGGGGACTGAGAGCGCTGCGCCCCGACGGCCGGGCGGCCGGGGCGGCTTCGGCCACCGGTTGGCCGGCCACCACCTCCGCCGCCACCGGCGAACCGGCGCCCGGAGAGGCGCCACCGCCGTGCTGGCGGGCCCGGGTGACGTGGGCGACCAGATCGTCGTCGATTCTCAGCAGGAAGCCACCGGTCTCCGCCGCGCCCTTGGCGGCCAGGATGAGCCCGCCATGGTCGGAGGTGAAGCCGATGACGTGGAGTTCTCTCACAGGCGACCCCTGCGCATCGCAGGCCCGCCAGCCGGACCCTGCGGGGGAAAAATAGCAGCCGGGTGCCCGCTTCCCCGGGCACCGGCGCGTCTCACCCGGCTCTGGCCGCCCGGTGGCGCAACGGCGGCACGAGCCCGGCCCGGCCCAGGATCCGCAGGGCCCGCTCCTCGGCGACGTCGATGACGATGGCGTCGTCGGGCTCACGCTCGCAGATGAAGGTCACTACGCACCCCTCGCAGGCCGTCGTCGACCGCATCGAGCACTCGTCGCAGCTGATGGTCATCGTGGTCATGCGGAAATGCTGCCAGGGGGGTGTGACCGTCAGCGGTCTCCAGCCGGCTGGCGACCGAGCACGCCCAGCAGCTGCTCCACCGACAGCACGTTGGCGCCCCAGCGGCCGACGTCGGCGCGGACCTGCCGGTCGTCGGTCGCCACCACCACCGGGATGTCCGGGCGCAGCCCGCGCACCGCGTCGACGATCACCTCGTCGGCCTCCACGGTGGACGCGCTGAACACGATGCGCAGCCAGGGGCGGGCCACCGCCGGCGGGGCCACCCGGCCGCCGTCGTCGGTGCCGTCGAAGACGACCGTCACGGCCCGCTTGACCCGCACGGCCAGCTCGCTCAGGGCCGTCACCAGGCGGTGGCGCAGAGCCGGCAGGTCGTCACCGGTCCACGAGGTGAACGTCACGTTGTAGCCGTCGACCACCAAGATCGGA
>JAKAXG010000051.1 GCA_021827225.1 Actinomycetes bacterium
GAACGCCTTCGGCTGCCGGAACGTGGCCGAGGCGGCCCGCTCGGCGGGGGCCCACCTAGTGGCCGTGTCCACCGACTACGTGTTCGACGGGACCGGCCGGGACCCGTACGTGGAGTGGGACCGGCCCAACCCGTTGTCGGTCTACGGCCAGTCGAAGCTGGCCGGGGAACGGGAGGTCCTCGCCCTTCTGCCCACGGCCTGCATCGCCCGCACGTCGTGGGTGTGCGGGCCTCACGGCTCGAACATGGTGAAGACGGTCCTGCGCCTGGCCGGCGGGGAAGGGCCATTGCGCTTCGTCGACGACCAGCACGGCTGCCCCACCTTCACCGACGACCTGGCCGCCATGCTGCTGCAGCTCGGGGTGAGCCGCCGGCCCGGGGTGTTCCACGTGACCAACCAGGGCCCGACGACCTGGTACGGCTTCGCCCGCGACGTGGTGGCGGCCGCCGGCCTGGACCCGGCCCGGGTGGAGCCGATCTCGACGGCGGAGCTGCACCCGCCCCGCCCGGCTCCCCGGCCGGCCAACTCGGTGCTCGACAACGCCGCGCTGCGCATGAGCGGGGTGCCGCTCCTGCCCGATTTCCATGACCCTCTGGAGCGCACCGTGAAGGCGCTCACCAACTCGTAAAGGTTCTGGCTTCATGACTTCTGACCCGACCCGCTCGTCGACCATCGCCGTCATCGGTGTCGGTTATGTGGGACTGACCACGGCCGTGTGCCTGGCGCACCTGGGCAACCGGGTCATCGCCGTCGACGTCGACGCGGCCAAGGTGGAGCGGATGACCCGGGGCGAGCCACCGATCCTGGAGGAGGGCCTGGAGGAGCTCATGAAAAAGGGCCTCGACTCCGGGCTGCTGTCGTTCACCACGGACTCGGCCAGCGCGGCGGAGGGCGCGGACTTCGTGTTCCTGTGCGTGCCGACCCCCCAGGGCGCGGACGGCGCCGCCGACCTGCGGTTCGTGGAGCAGGCGTCCGCCCAGATCGCGCCGCACCTGAAGCCGGGAGCGGTGGTGGTCACCAAGTCGACGGTGCCGGTAGGTTCGGCCGGCAAGGTGGTGGCTGCTCTCGGGCGGCCCGACACCTCGGTCGTGTCGAACCCGGAGTTCCTGCGGGAGGGCAACGCCGTCCACGACTGGCTCCATCCCGACCGGGTGGTCATCGGATCGGAGGACCGGGCGGCGGGGGAGCGGCTGGCCGAGCTGTATGAGCCGCTCGGTGCGCCGGTGATCATCACCGACCCGGCGTCGTCGGAGACCATCAAGTACGCCTGCAACGCCTTCCTGGCGGCCAAGGTCTCCTTCGTCAACGCCATCGCCAACCTGTGCTCGGCGGTCGGTGCCGATGCCGTCGATGTCATCCGGGGGATGAGCTACGACCGCCGCATCGGCGCTGACCATCTGGCGCCGGGGCCCGGCTGGGGCGGTTCCTGTTTCCCCAAGGACACCAGCGCGCTGATCAGGATCGCCGAGGACCACGGCTACGACTTCGCCCTGCTGCGAGAGGTGGTGGCGGCCAACGACGCCCAGTTCGACTCGGTCGTCGACCAGGTGGAGGTGGCCGCCGGGGTGGCTCTCGAGCAGGCGACGGTCGCCGCGTGGGGGCTGACCTTCAAGGCGGGGACCGACGACCTGCGGGACTCGCCGGCCATCTCCGTGCTGCGCCGGGTGCTCGAGCGGGGGGCGAAGGTGCAGGCCTTCGACCCGACCCGCCCTCATCCGGGCAACGGCCACCTGAACGGGCTCAGCCTGGACCTGGCCCACGACCCCTACCAGGCCTGCCGGGACGCCCACGTGCTGGTGGTGCTCACCGAATGGCCCGAGTTCCAGACCTACGACCTGGAGCAGGCGGCGTCGGTCATGGCCCGCCCGGCGCTGGTCGACACCCGCAACCTGTTCCACCCGGCCGACGCCCGATCGGCCGGGATGGCCTACGTGGGCATGGGCCGGTCCTGATGCGGGTTCTCGTCGCCGGCGGCGCCGGCCTGATCGGCCGGACCATGTGCAGCCGGCTCCTCGACCGGGGCGACGAGGTCGTCTGCGTGGACAACCTGGTCACCGGCTCGTCGGAGAACGTGAAGGCCCTGATGGAGCACCCTGCGATGTCGTTCGTCGAGGCGGACATCACCGGGCCGTTGCGCCTGGAAGGCCCGTTCGACGCGGTGGTGAACCTGGCCTGTCCGGCCTCGCCGGTGGACTTCGGGCCGCTGGCCCTGCAGATCCTCGACGTGTGCAGCCGGGGGGTGTCCAACCTGCTCGAGCTCAGCCGGCAGCACGGGGCCAGGTTCCTGCAGGCCTCCACCAGCGAGGTCTACGGCGACCCCCTCGTCCACCCCCAGCCGGAGTCCTACTGGGGCAACGTGAACCCGATCGGCCCCCGCTCGGTCTACGACGAGGCCAAGCGGTTCGCCGAGGCGCTCACCATGGCCCATCACCGCGAGCACGGCACCGCCGTGCGGGTGGCCCGCATCTTCAACACCTACGGCCCGGGGATGCGCCCCGACGACGGCCGGGTGGTGTCGAACTTCATCACCCAGGCCCTTCGTGGGGAGCCGCTCACCGTGCACGGTGACGGATCGCAGACCCGCAGCCTGTGCTTCGTCGAGGACGAGGTGCAGGGCCTGCTGGCGTTGCTGGACTCGGACATCACCGGCCCGGTGAACGTGGGCAACGACGACGAGCGCCCGGTGCTGGAGCTGGCGCAGCTCATCATCGAGCTGTCGGGTTCCACCTCGGCGGCCGTGTTCACGGAGAGGCCGGTGGACGACCCCGGCCAGCGCCGCCCCGATCTCACCCTGGCCCGGAGCAGCCTGGGCTGGGAGCCCACCACCCCGGTCAGGGTGGGTCTGGCCCGCACCATCGAGTGGTTCCGGGACCGGCTGCAGCGGTGACCCCGGACCGGGTCCGGTCCGTGGCCGCGGTGGTGGTCAACTACAACGCCAGGGACCACCTGGAGGTGTGCCTGGCGTCGCTGGCGGCGGAAGGGGTCGCCCCGGTCGTGGTGGTCGACAACGGGTCGACCGACGGGTCCAGGCAGGTGGTGGAGGCGGCGGGCGCCCGCTGGGTCGACAGCGGCGGCAACGTCGGCTACGGGCGGGCCGCCAACCGGGGGGCGACCGACGGGGCCGTATCCGGAGCGGAGTATCTGCTGGTCTGCAACCCGGACCTCGAGGTGCGCCCCGGCTGCGTGGCCGCCCTCGTCGACACCTTCGCCGGCGACCCGGCCGTGGGGTTGGTGGGACCGCGCCTGACCAACCCCGACGGTTCGCTCTACCCGTCGGCCCGGACGTTCCCGGACCTGGTCGACGCCATGGGACACGGCCTGTTCGGCCTGGTGGCACCGGGCAACCGCTTCACCCGGCGCTACCGGCTGCTCGACTGGGACCACGCTGAGCAGGCCACGGTGGACTGGGTGTCGGGGGCGTGCTTCTTGGTCCGGCGGCCGGCGTGGGATTCGGTCGGCGGTTTCGATCCGTCCTACTTCATGTACATGGAGGACGTGGACCTGTGCTGGCGGCTGGGGCGGGCCGGCTGGCGCATCGCCTACCAGCCGAAGGCCGAGGTGGTCCACACCCAGGGTGTCTCCGCCGACCAGCACCCGTACCGGATGCTGGCCGCCCATCATCAGTCGATGTGGCGGTTCGCCTGGCGGACCAGCACCGGCGCCCGCCGGGCCGCCCTGCCGGTGGTGGGGCTGGGCCTGGTCGCCAGGTTCGTCGTGGCGGTGGCCCGCCGGCGTCTGGCCGGCCCCAGCCACCGACCGGCTGGGACGGCGTCCGCCCGCCCGCTACCCTGAGCAGCGCAATGGGCAAGGCTTCTTCCAGCAAAAAGGTCGCTCGCGCCGCTTCCATAGGCGGCGCGAGGTCCCGCCACCGCCGTACGCCCTGGGGTTACTACGGTGTCATCGCACTGATCCTGATCCTGGGCGTGGTGGGGACGGTGGCCAGCCGGGACCGGCGCCTGAACCAGATCAGCAACGCCGGCAACACCGCTCCCACGGTCGGAACGACCTGGAACGAGGGCTACGCCATCTACGCCTGCGGCAAGTTCCTGCCCCCGATCAGCACCAAGTCGCCCGACCCGCAGGGGATCACCACCCGCCAGCCGGGGATCATCAACATCCACCCCACCACCAAGGCGGCGGCCGGGAAGAACGCCACCCTGGGCAAGTTCGCCAGCGCCGTCGGCATGACGCTCAACGCCGCCGAGCTGAAGGTGCCCGGCGGCGGGCTGTACCAGGACGGCAACACCTGTGAGGGCAAGCCGGGTCACATCTACATCAAGCAGTTCGCCTACATCGGCGACACCGTCGGCCAGCTCTACAACGGCGCCAAGAACCAGCTGCCGAAGCTCGATCCCCGCAGCGTCCCCCTCCAGGACCAGGCCCTTCTGACCATCGCCTTCGTCCCCGCCCAGGACGCCTCGAAGATCCCGCCGCCGCCGAAGTCGGTCACCGACGCGCTGTCCAAGCTGTCCGCCTCGTCGACCAGCACGTCCACCACGCTGCCGACCTCGACCTCCACCACGACCAAGCCGGCGACCCCGACCCCGTCGACCACCACCAAGAAATGAGGGCCGTGGTGCTGGTCGGGGGTGAGGGCACCCGGCTGCGGCCCCTGACCCTCACCACGCCGAAGCAGATGCTGCCGATCGGCGGGCGGCCGATGATCGAGCGGGTGATGGATTGGCTGTCCTCGCACGGGGTGGACGAGGCGGTGCTGTCGCTCGGGTACCGGCCCGACGCCTTCTTGAAGGCGTACCCCGACGGGGAGTGCGCCGGGGTGCGCCTCCACTACGCCGTCGAGGACTCCCCGCTCGACACGGCCGGCGCCATCCGCTTCGCCGCCCTCGAAGGCGGGGTGGAGGAGACGTTCGTGGTGGTGAACGGCGACGTCATCACCACGCTCGACGTCACCGCCCTGGTGCAGTTCCACCGGGACAGGTCGGCGGAGGCGACCATCGCCCTCACCCCGGTGGAGGACCCCTCGGCGTTCGGGGTGGTCCCCACCCGGGAGGACGGCCAGGTGATCGCCTTCATCGAGAAGCCGGCCCGGGAGGAGGCCCCCACCAACCTGATCAACGCCGGGACCTACGTGCTCGAGCCGTCTGTGCTGGACCGCATCCCCGCCGGCCGGAGAGTGTCCATAGAGCGCGAGACCTTCCCCGCCCTGGTGGCCGAGGGCCGCCTCTACGCCCTGGGCTCCGAGGCGTCCTGGCTCGACGCCGGCACCCCGGCCGCCTACCTGGCCGCCAACCTGGTCCACGCCCCCGTCGGTCCCCGCACCTGGGAGGGCGGCGGCCGGGCGGAGAACAGCGTGATCGGCGAGGACGTGGTCGTCGAAGCCGGAGCGGTGGTCGAGGACTCGGTGCTGATGGACGGCGTGACCGTGGGAGCCGGGGCCACCGTGAGCGGGTCGATCGTGGCGGCCGGGGCCCGCATCGGGGCCGGCGCCCGGGTCGAGGGGCTCTCGGTCATCGGCGACGGGTGGGTCGTGGAGGCCGACGCGGTGGTCTCGGCCGCCCGCCTGCCGTCGGGCTCCTGATCGGCGCGCCGGCGCCGGCGCCTTGAGAGCCCTGGTCACCGGCGGAGCCGGCTTCATCGGCTCGAACCTGGTGGACCGGCTGCTGGCCGAGGACCACCAGGTCGACGTCGTCGACGACCTGTCGTCCGGCAGCCTGGCCAACCTGGCCGACGCCCGGCGCAGCCCGGTGGGGCGCCTCACCTTCCACCAGCTCGACGTCCGCTCGGCGGCCCTGGAGGATCTCCTGCAGCGGTCCCGACCGGAGGTGGTGTTCCACCTGGCGGCCAGCCCGGATCTCGGCGCCTACCCCGAGGACCCCCTCCTCGACGCCGACGTCAACGTGATGGGCTCGCTCCGGGTGCTGGAGGCAGCCCGCCGGTGCGGGGCCCAGAAGGTGGTGTTCGGGTCGAGCGCCGGCATCTACGGGAACCCGGACCCCAAGGAGCTGCCGCTCAAGGAGTCCCACCCGCAGCGGCCCGTGACCCCGCAGGGGGTGGCGAAGAAGGCGGTGGCCGAGTACCTGGTGGCCTACCGGGAGCTGCACAGCCTGGAGTTCACGGCGCTGGCGCTGGCCAACGTGTACGGCCCCCGGCAGCTGCCGGGCGGGAGCGGTGCCGTGGTGGCCACCTTCGCCCGGGCCCTGCTGGGCGGCGAACCGTGCACCATCTACGGCAGCGGTACCCAGACCCGCGACCTGGTCTACGTCGACGACGTGGTGGACGCCTTCGCCCGGGCCGCCGAGCGGGGAGGCGGTCTGGTCCTCAACGTCGGGACGGGCAGGGAGACGGCGATCCGGGACCTCTACGCCGTCATGGCGGCGGCCGCCGGCGTGGAGCGGCCGCCGGGCCACGCGCCAGCCCGCCCCGAGGAGTTGCTGCGCAGCTGCCTGGACCCGGGGCGGGCGGCCATCCATCTGGGATGGAAGCCGTGGACGGCGGTGCCCGACGGGGTGGCGGCGGTCCTGGAATGGTGGGCGGCGACCGGGCGGGGCGACGCCTAGCGGAACAGGTCCTCCTGGTGGGGCCGGACGATCTCGGCCCGCACCGACGATTCCCGCAGCCACGCCGGGTCCACCCCCCGCACCACGGCCACCGGTATGCCGGCCGATTTGCCCATCACCAGCTCGGCGGCGGCGGCCAGCTCGTCGGCCACGCACACCTCGGTGACGGCCAGCTCCCGGCCCAGCGCGTCGCTGGTTCCCCGCAGGTCGAGCACGGCGGCCACGCCGGCGGTCCCGATGGCCACGTCGGTGACCCCCCGGCGCCAGGTCCGCCCGAACGTGTCGGACACGATGACCCCGACCTCCAGGCCGGTGCGGGCCCGCAGGCCGTCGCGGATCCAGCGGGCCGACCGGTCCGGGTCGAGGGGCAGCAGGGCGGCCCACCCCTGCTCGACGTTCGACAGGTCCACCCCGGAGTTGGCGCAGACGAAGCCGTGGCGGGTCTCGGTCATGACCAGCTCCCCGCGCCGGCGCAGGATGCGCACGGCCTCGGCTTCCACGTGCACCTTGTGCGCCAGGGGGTCCGCCGGGTCCACGGCGACCAGACGGCCCTCCGCCTTGGAGACCACCTTCTGGGTGACCACCACCACGTCGCCGGCCCGGAGCCCGGCCCGGTCGGCGATGATGGCTGCCAGGTCGTCACCCGGGTGCACCTCCGGGATGCCCTCCACCGGGATGAGGGAAATGGTCATGCCCCGGCCGCTTTGAGCACCAGGCGGGCCAGAGCCGCCGCCTCCGCGGGGCCGGACATGACGGTGGGCCCCACCACGGCGGCCATGCCGGCCGCCTCGACCAGGCCGGCCAGGTCGGCGTCGGCTTCGTCGATCACCAGGCTGGACGCGAACGGGGCCCACATGCGGGCCACGCCCACCACGGAGGGCTCGTGGCCCAGCTCGGCGAGCATGCGGTCGGCGGGACCCTTGATAGCCCGTCCGGCGACGATGGGGGACACCGCCACCGTCGCCTCCCGGCGGGCCGCCACCGCCGGCCCGATGCCAGCGGGACCCCCGGTGGCCAGCACCGGGCCGATCGACAGGATCGGGTTGGACGGGCAGATCACCACGGTGTCGGCCGCCTCGATGGCCTCGAGCACGCCGGGGGCGGGTCGGGCCTGCTCGGCACCGACCAGGCGGACGGCCCGGACCGGGACGTCGTGGTGGGCCCGCACGAAGTACTCCTGGAACGCCACCTCCCGGCCGGCGGCGCTGCCGTCGTCGACCACCACCCGCGTCTCCACCCGCTGGTCGGACATGGGCAGGATGCGCAGCGCCAGCTCCCAGCGGGCGGCGATCTCGCCGGCCACCTGGCTCAGGGAGGCCCCCTCGAGCAGGCGGGAGGTGCGGTAGAGGTGGGTGCCGAGATCGCGGTCGCCGAGGTTGAACCAGGCCAGGCGGCCCCCGCTGTAGGCCCGCAGCTCGGCCATGGCCGACCACGTCTCGTCCCGCAGCCCCCAGCCGGTCGCCGGGTTGATCATGCCGGCAAGGGTGTAGGTCACCGTGTCGAGGTCGGGGCTGATGTGCAGACCGTGCATCACCGTGTCGTCGCCGGTGTTGACCACGGCGGTGATCTCCTCGGGGGGGACCACCGAGACCAGCCCGCCGAGCATGCGGGCCGCCCCCACGCCACCTGCCAGAGCCACGATCACCGGTGCACCCTATCCTCGGCGGGTCGCCGCCCGGTACGCTGCCCGGCCCGTGCCGACCATCGCCCTCGACGCCACCCCGCTCCTGGGGCAGCGCACCGGCATCGGGGTGGCGGTGGCCGGCTTCGTGTCGCACCTGGCCGGCCGGCCGGGCCTGGATCTGGTCGGGTACGGGCTGACGGCGAGGGGGTGGAAGGACCTCCCCGCCCACCTGCCGGGCGGTTTCCGGGCCGCCGCCCGGCCCGCTCCCGCCGGTGCGCTGCTGGCGGCGTGGGCGCGGCGGGACTGGCCCCCAGTGGAGCTGTGGACGGGGCGGGTGGACCTGGTGCACGGCACCAACTTCGTGGTGCCGCCGAGCCGCCGGGCCCGGCGGCTGGTGTCGGTGTGGGACCTGACAGCGGTGCACCATCCGCAGCTGTGCACCGCCACGTCGCTGCGCTACCCGGCGCTGGTGGCCCGGGCCATAGAGACCGGGGCGTGGGTGCACACCGGCAGCGAGTCGGTCGCCGCGGAGATCGTCGACCACTTCGGGGTCGACCGGGCCCGGATAAGGGTGGTCGCCCCCGGGGTGGACCGCCCGGCCCGGCCGCCGGCGGGCGGTCAGGGACCGCCGTACGTCCTGGCGCTGGGCCGGACCGAGCCGCGCAAGGATCTTCCCACGCTGGTCCGCGCCTTCGACCTGATCGCCGGGTCCCACCCGGACCTGGAGTTGCGTATCGCCGGCCCGGCCGGCTGGGCGGAGGACGATCTGCGCTCGGCGATCGGGAAGGCCCGCTTCTCCGGCCGGATCCACCGGATGGGCTGGGTCGACGACCGCGAGAGGCTGGTGGCGGAGGCGGCCGTGTTCGCCTACCCGTCGGTCTACGAGGGGTTCGGGTTGCCGCCGCTGGAGGCGATGGCGCTCGGGGTGCCGGTGGTGGCCACCGCCGTGGGGGCCATACCGGAGGTGGCGGGAGGCGCCGCCGAGCTGGTGCCCGCCGGCGACCCGGCGGCGATGGCGGGGGCCATCGGGCGGATCCTCGACGACCGCCGGCGGAGGGTGGAGCTGGTGCGGGCCGGCTCCGAGCGGGTCGGCCGGTACAGCTGGCCGGCGGCGGTGGACGGCCTGGTGGGCCTCTACGAGGAGATGCTGGCCGACTGAGCCTCCGCGGGCAGCGGGGAGCCCGACAGGACCGAGCAGAAAAGGGCGCTGAACCGGCCGGTGGTCGGGGTGCGCAACCGGCTCCGGGACCGGCGGCGTTGGAGGCTGGACGCCCCGGCCGGCAGGACGTCCACCACCGCCGCCGCCAGGGCGGCGCTGTCGCCGGGAGGAACCAGGCGCCCGGCGGGGGTGGACCGGTCGACGGCGGCCGGGCCCAGGATCTCGAGTGGGCCGCCCTCGGCTCCGGCGACGACGGGAACCCCCGAGGCCAGCGCCTCCACCACCACCAGGCCGAACGGTTCCGGTTCGGTGGACACCTGCACGAAGACGTCGAGGTCGGCCATCAGCTCGGGGACGTCGCGGCGCGGTCCCAGCCAGTGGACGCCGGGCATGCCGGCGGCCCGGGCCTGCAGCGAGGCGGCGTAGGCGTCCTTGCCCGGAACCGCCGGACCGGCGATCACCAACTCGAGATCCGGGCGGAGCGAGCGCATCCGGGGAAAGGCGTCGAGCAGCACGTCGAAGCCCTTCCAGGTGTCGATGCGGGCGACCGAGCCGGCCAGCGGGGCGTCGTCGGCGACGCCGGCTCCGGCCCGGAACCGGCCGGCCCGGTCCGGGCGGAACTGCTGCGGGTCGGCTTCGTCGGTGATGACCACCGTCCGGGCCGGGTCCAGCTGCGCCGCCACCGCGCCGGAGACGGCGACGACCCGCTCGGCGAAGTGGCTGGTGAGGAACCGCTCCACCCGGAGGGCGGCGCCGGACTGGAACACCACCTCCCGGGCGTGCCATACGTGGGGCCGCCCGGTGAGGGCGGCGGCGGCCCAGCCGTACCAGGAGTGCAGCGAGTTGGTGTGCACCACGCCGGCGCCGACCCGGTGGCAGAGACGGGCCAGGCGGTAGACGGCGACCGGCCAGCGGGCGGCGTAGCGGGCCCACCGGGCCGGGCCGCCGGAGGTGGTCAGCCGCTCCATGGGTACGACATGGAGGACGGCGCCGGCGTCGGCGTACTCTGGCGCCAGCCGGGCCGGTCCCGGCACGGCGACGTGGCACTCCCATCCGTCCGCCCGGAGCTGGCGGATCATGCGGATGAGAGCGTGCTCCGATCCGCCACCGTCGCAGACGGGTTGCACAGAGAGGATGCACTTGGTGCGAGTGGCGGTCAATGCGGAACAGCTCCTGTACCGGTCGCCGGGCGGCATCGGCCGGTACACGGCCGCCCTGCTCACTGTACTTCCGGCCGGGGCGCCGGACCTGGAGATGGTGCCCTTCACCGCCCTGCACCCCGACGGCCGGGTGGCGGCGGCGCTCGGCCAGGCGGGGGTGGACGAACCCACCCGGCGCCGCCGGGTGGTGCTGCCGTGGCCCCGCCCGCTTCTCTACGACGGATGGCACCGTCTCGGGCGACCCGGGCTGGGCCGGGCGGGACGGGTCGACCTGGTTCACGCCCCGTCCGTGGCGGTCCCGCCGGCGGGCCGGGCCCCGCTGGTGGTCACCGTCCACGACGCCGCCCCGGAGCTGTTCCCGGAGGCCTTCCCGCCCCGGGGGCTCCGGTTCCATCGGCGGGGCCTGGCCGCCGCCGCGTCGCGCGCCGATCTGGTCATCACCGTGAGCGAGGCGGCGGCCGAGGAGATCGTCTCCCATTCCGCCATCCCGGCCGGGCGCATCCGGGTGGTGCACAACGGCGTGGCCGCCCGCCACGTCACCCCTGAAGCCCGCCGCCGGGTGCTGGACCGACGCGGCCTCGGCGACCGCCCCTACGTCCTGTGGGTGGGAAGCCTGGAGCCGAGGAAGGGGGTGGGGACCCTGGTGGCCGCCATGGCCCGGCTGGCGGAGCGGGGCACCGGCGGGGATGCCCGGACGGTCCTGGCCGGCTTCGACGGGTGGCTGAGCGACGACCTCATCGGACCGGCCGACCGGGCGGCGCTCGGGGATTCCCTCCGCCAGATCGGCCGGGTCACCGAAGAGGAGCTGTGGTGCCTGTATTCGGGCGCCGCCCTCTTCGCCTTCCCCAGCCGCCACGAGGGCTTCGGCCTGCCGGTGGTGGAGGCCATGACCCAGGGCGTGGCGGTGGTGGCCTCCGACATCCCGGCGGTGCGGGAGGTGGCCGGCGGCGCCGCCGTCCTCGTGCCTCCCGATGATCCGGCGGCCTGGGCCGACGCCATCGAGGGGTTGCTGGGCGACGAGGCGGCCCGGGCCCGGCTGGGGCGCGCCGGCGTCGACCGGTGCGGTCGGTTCAGCGTGGCCCGCTGGGCCGAGTGCACCCGGGCGGTCTATCAGGAGATAGGGTCCTGAAGGTGCGGGTCCTAGTCACTGGGAGCAAGGGCTTCGTCGGTCACTGGCTGATCGCTCACCTGCAGGACCAGGGCGACGAGGTCATCGGGCTCGACGCCGAGGTCGACATCACCGAGCCGGCCGGGCTCAAGGAGGCGGTGGTCAGCGCCGCCCCCGACGCCATCTGCCACCTGGCCGCCCTCTCGAGCGTCGGCGCCTCGTGGGGGGCCAGCCAGCCGACCTACGAGGTGAACACGGTCGGCACGTCCAACCTGCTGGACGCCGCGCTGGCCTGCAACCGGCGACCCCGGGTGCTGGTGGTCAGCTCGTCGGAGGTGTACGGAAAGGTGTCGCCGGCGGACCTGCCCCTCGCCGAGGACCGGCCGTTCGCCCCGGTGAGCCCGTACGCGGCCAGCAAGGCGGCGGCGGAGATGGTGGGGCTCCAGGCCTGGCTGGGTTCCGGGCTGGAGGTGGTGAGGGCCCGCCCGTTCAACCACACCGGACCCGGGCAGCGCCCCGATTTCGTCGTCCCGGCGCTGGCCGAGCAGGTGGCGGCGGCCCTGCTCGGCGGGGCCGACCGGCTGGTGACGGGCAACCTGGAGGCGCGCCGGGACATCAGCGACGTACGCGACGTCGTCCGGGCCTACCGGCGGCTGCTGGTGGACGGCGCCGCCGGCGAGGTCTACAACGTCTGCCGCGGCGAAGCGGTGAGCATCTCCCACGTGGCCGAGCGGCTCCTGGCGCTGGCCGGCGCCGACCTGCCCATCGTCGTGGACCCGGCCCGGGTGCGACCCGTGGAGATCCCCGAGCTGCGGGGGGATCGCCGGCGGGTGGAGCGGGCCACCGGGTGGCGCCCCGAGATACCCCTCGACGACACCCTGCGCGACGTGCTGGCGTTCTGGCAGCGCCAGGCCGGCGACCCGGTCGACCGGACGCGCTGAGGGGCCGGCCGCCCGGGCGGCCGGCCCCTCAGGCGGGGGGAACTGTCAGGCTTGCGGTGGGCTCAGGCCAGGCCGACGGCGGTGCGCAGCGTGCGCTCCTGGGTGCCGGCGGCGGCCCGAGCGGCCTTCACCAGGTTGCGGGCGGCCTCGGGCAGGACCTCCTCGAGCCGGTCCAGCTGCTCGTCGAACTGCTGGCGGGCCGGGGCGATGGCCTCGTCCACCGCCTTGGCCAGCTC
>JAKAXG010000731.1 GCA_021827225.1 Actinomycetes bacterium
CACCCGCCACGCGAGCGTAGTTCAGAGGCAGAACATCAGCTTCCCAAGCTGAGAACGCGGGTTCGATTCCCGTCGCTCGCTCTCTCGGAAAGTCCTGGTCAGGACCCATGAGGCGCTCCCTCCGGGGGGCGCCTTTCTGCTGTCTGGGCGCGGCCGTGCGCGATCGGTTGGGGGCGTGCGCGCTGTCCGGGTTCTCTGCCGGCGGAGGTCCAGGATCAGGCGGCGGTGATGGAGTCGAAGGCCCCGTCGTGGAGGGCGTCGGGGGCCAGGTCGGCCCCGTTGGGCCACACGACGGTGCGGGTCTCCGGGTCCACCATCGCCTGGGCGAAGAACTCGACCTGGCGGAGCGGTTCGAAGACCGGGCCGACCGGGCCTCCCAGCTTCGCCTCGAGGTCGACGGAACGGACGGTGTCGTCGGCGAAGCTGACCTTCAGCCGATGGAGATGATCACGCCGTAGAACTGGCAGAGCTTTGGCGCTTGTTCCGCCCCTTCGACTTCAGGCCTCGTCGGCCAGGCGGCGGTGGCGTCGGGGTCGCTGGCGGCGTGCAGGACGGCGTCGATCCCGGCGGCGATGTGGCGACCCCGCTGTTCGGTGGCGTGCTGGTAGATCAGGCTGGCCCTCGGGGTCGAATTCCCTGCGCGGGCCATCAGCTCACGTGTGGATGCGCCGGTGGGGTCCGCCAGGGTGCCGGCCAGGTGGCGCAGGTCGTGGAAGTGGAGGTCCGTGGCGCCGACCTGGTCGGCCGCCTGGCGGCACTTCTTCGACGAACCGATGTGGTCGAGATGTCGGTGGGCGGCACCCGTTCGAAGGTCGGCTTGAGGTGCCGCTTGATGAGGCTGCGGTACAGCTGCCGGGTGCGGGGCCGGATGTCGTAGCGCTGGGCCAGCCAGTCGTCCACGTAGGCGCCGAACAGGATCCGGCCGGCGGACGGGTGGAGCCATCGGCCCCGCCGGATCTCCGTCTCGGTCCCGTTATGGAGACTTGTCAGAGGGGAAAGCGCATGCGGATCCAGTCGGCCAGGACCGGGTCGACGAGGCGAAGTTTGCCGTGGTCGACGGAGAGTTCGCCGGCGTCGCGAAGCGAATTCCTCGAGTTCGTCGCCGAGCTCTTACCGAGGTCGAGCAACTGAGCCTCGAGGCCGTGGACGCTGCCGGATACCGCCACCGAGCGCATCACCCGGCGTTCGCTCAGGTTATAGCTGGAGAAGAGCCGTTCCATGGCGTCGGCGTTGTCCCGGCGGACTTGCGCCAGGCCGGCGGCCCATGCTTCGCCACCGGAGCCTCCCGGCGGAGTGTGGGACCAGCAGGCATCGGCGAGCTGCATCGTGCGCTGGGGATGCCCGGAGGCGAAGTTGAAGAGGTGCCCAGCCAGCCGGCCGGCACGCCGGCCCGTCGAAGCGAAGCCCTCGGAGACGATCTCCTCGACGGCTGCAGGGGTCAGCGGGCCGATGTCGACCAGGTCGGCCTGACCGAAGAACGGCTGAGGGCGGGCTGTGAAGAGGGTCCGCATCATCGACGGCTGCGAGCCGGCGAAGACGAGCCCCAGGTCCCGGTAGTGGTGCTGGAACGCGGTGCGCATCGCCCCGGTGACGCCTTCGACTCGGGCGACGGAGGAGAACTCGTCGACGACCAGGAGTGTCGGCGTCGACATCGCCGTGCTCACGATCACCTCCAGGAGCCCATGCAGGACGAGGGACGGGTCGGGCCGGTTGCGGGCCGGGCCTGACAACGCGACCCTGAGCGCTCCGAGGTTGAGCGATACCTGTACGGCGAAGCGTCGGATGAGGCTCTCCAGGGGGCCTGTGATAGCTGCGAGGGCCTCGTCGAAGCGCACGGCGACATCAGCCATGGACGTGACCTCGTAGAGGTCCACGAAGATGGTGCTCACTTCGGCCAGCTCGGCCGCGAGCCGGCGGAGCACACTGGTCTTGCCGTACCGTCGGGGTCCGAGAACGGCGGTGACCTTGCGGGCCGTGACCCGCCGGACCAGGTCGTCGACCAGGTCCTCCCGGCCGCGCACCTCGCCCGGCTCCAGCGGCCCCTGATAGGGGAAAGGGGACAGGTCCATACCGAGAAGGTACCACGCAATAGTACCTTCTCGGTACTAACGGGTGGTACGTTATCGGTATCGCCTGCCGGGGGGTGGACCCCGCCGTCACGTCGGTGTCGGGCCGGGCGATCCCCACATGGGCGGCGCTGCGGGTGCTGAGGAGAAGAGGCACACACGTGCTCGTGGCGGAAGGCGGAGCGAGGATCAGGATCCCTACGGCGGACTGGGCGCCGCGCCTGGCGTACTGCGGGAGGTTTCCGGCGGGGTGAGCAGGGGGGTGCTTCCCGACGAGATGTTCGGGCCCGGGGTGTTCCGGAAAAGGGAGCCTTTTGAGTAAATTCAACCCGTGGGAGCTCCCCCTACCGAGCAGGTCCTGGCTGGACTGACGGAATCGGCGCACAAGGCGCGTGCCGGAAAGGTTCGCTGGCGGAGCTTCGTCCCCACCCCCATCCAGCCGGGCGAAACGGTCACAGCGGTGGTCCGCCAGATCGCCGTCTGCGAAATGCCAGTTGCCGAAGCTCATCGGCTCCTCGACGAACGCGCCTGGAGGAAGAGCGAGTGTCCGAGAACGCCAGGTGCTGTGGTTGCCACCGACCGACGCCTCATGGTGGTCGGGAACCGTCAGAAGGTCCTACGGGAGTGGCCCTGGGAGAGGATCGCTTCCGTGCGCATGAGCCCCACCATGCGA
>JAKAXG010000732.1 GCA_021827225.1 Actinomycetes bacterium
CCCGGCGGTGCAGGCGGTTACGGACGCAGCACTGGAAGCCCTGCATGGCCGGTCCGGAGCCACGGTCCTGGCCGTAGCGCCCGGCGACGGGGCCCGGCGGGACCGGCCGGCAGCCGGCGGATGAGCACCACCCGCGGCGAGCGCCGGCGGCAGGGGACGAACGGCTGATCAGCCGGTGAAGGGCACCGCCGGGTCCAGCGGCTCCGCCTGCACGGCCCGCACCTGAGCCTGGGTCAGGGTCCCCACGGCCACCAGCCGGGCCAGCACATGATCCCGCCGCAGCAGCGCCAGCCTCAGGTGGTGGACCGGGTTGTAGGCGCTGGGGGCCTGCACCAGGCCGGCGAGCAGAGCCGCCTGTCCCCAGTTCAGCTGCTCGGGGGTCAGCCCGAAGTAGTGCTCGGCGGCGGCGGTGATCCCGTACGCCCCGTCCCCGAAGTAGACGGCGTTGAGATACATCGCCAGTATCTGCTTCTTGGTGAAGTCGTGGTCCAGCTTGATGGCGAGCGCCACCTGCTCCGCCAGGGCCTCCGGGTCTGACCGGCCCGGGGTGTACAGCAGCTTGGCCAACTGCACCTCCAGGGTGGCGCCCCCCTCGTTGGGGTTCCGGGTTATCAGCCCCCAGATCGCCCGGGCCGTGCCCTGCGGGTCCAGGGCCGGGTCCGAGTAGAAGCGGCTGTCCTCGGTGGCCAGGAGGGCGTCCGCCACCTTGGTGGGGATCACCCCGTTGTCGCCCGGCTCGTGGTGGGCCGTGAGGATCTGCTGCACCAGCACCGGGGCGTTGGCCACCGACGGGGTCACCACCAGCAGCAGGGCCATGGCCCCGGCCAGCAGGGTGGCCGCGACCATCGAGGCGATGGCGGCCCGCAGCAGCCAGCGGCGGCGCCGGCGCCTGGTCCTGGCCGGACGGCTGGCCTCGGTTCGGGGTGTGTCCAGCTGTACGGCCATCGCTTTTTCCGAAGATACCCACCCGGGCGGCGTTGGCCGCCGCGCCCGGCGCGATCATTGCCACCCCGACGACCGAGGAGTGGACCGATGAGCACGACGTGGGATCCGCAGCAGTACCTGCGCTACGCCGAGGAGAGGGCCCGCCCGTTCGAGGATCTGATCGCCCGGACCGGCGTTGAATCCCCGGCGGTCGTGGTCGACCTGGGTTGCGGTCCGGGCAACCTGACAGTGACACTGTCGGATAGGTGGCCCTCGGCGCACATCGTCGGGATAGACAGCTCCGAGGAGATGATCGTTCGGGCCGGCGATCTGTCCCGACCCGGTCGGCTGGAGTTCCGGGCAGGCGATCTGACCAGCTGGCGGCCCGAGCGTCCGGTCGACGTCGTCGTGTGCAACGCCGCGCTTCACTGGGTCCCCGGCCATCTCGGGCTCCTGCCCGGATTGGTTGCCTCGCTGTCCCCGGGCGGCGTTTTCGCCTTCCAGGTGCCGGCGAACTTCGGCCTGCCCAGCCATGTTCTGCTACGGGAACTGTCGCTTTCCGAGCGGTGGAGGGAGATCCTGGGGCCGGCAGTGGAGAACGGCCCGTCGGCCCATGAACCCTCGGAGTACCTGGAGGTCCTTCTCGACAGCCCCCGGGCCGACCGGGTCGAGGTGTGGGAGACGACCTACCACCACGTGCTGTCCGGACCCGACCCGGTACTGGACTGGGTGAAGGCGACGGGCCTCCGGCCGGTGCTGGAGGCGCTACGAGCCTGGGAAAAAGAGGACCACGCCGGCGCCGAGAGGGAGTTCCTGTCCGCCTACGCCGCGGTCCTGCGGGCGGCCTACCCGAGGGACACGGCCGGGCGGACAATTTTTCCGTTCCGCCGGATTTTCGGTGTCGTCCAGGTTTCCCGCGACCCGGATTGCGGCCCCCGCCAGCCCCGCTAGAGTTCGAACTGAACAGTGTTAACCGACCGGACGGGAGAAGTTGCAGCCGTGGCGGAAGACGAGCAACTGGTAGCCGAGCAGACCGTGGCCATGGAGAGGGAGCAGGCCCTGACCGTGCGGATCTCCCAGGACACCGTCGAGGACTTCTACCGGGTCGCGGTGACCAGCCCGGCCTCACCCGACCGTTACCTGACCGCCACCGTCTCGCCCGGCGACAACTTCATGATGAACCTCATCGAGGCCGCCGTCAGCGGAGAGCAGGTGGCGTGGCGGCATCTGGCCAGATGGGGCCGGGACAACCTGCCGGCCGCCAGCCGCGTCCCCCGCCGCTGCTTCTCCTGACCGGCCGCCCGCCCTGGCCGGTTTCCCCCGGCACCCGGCGTTTCTCCTAGCATTCGGGTCGCCATGAGCACGTCCTCCCCCGATCTCACCACTCCAGCGGCGCCCGGCGCCGGCGCCGGGCCCGAGGCCCTGGTCGAGCACGCCTACCAGCTGGGCCGGTCAGGCAACACCGCGGAGGCGGCCGACGAGCTCGTGGCCGCCGCCGGCCCGGCCCGACAGGACCTCGAGGCGGCCCGGGACCGGGTGGCCGCCCGGGTCCACGCCCGGGTCGACGACTTCGAGGCCACCGCCGCCCTCCAACTGCTGAACCGGGCTCTCAGCCGGGCCCCGATCCACGACCCGCTGGACTGGAAGGTGCGCTGGACGCAGCGCTTCCGCAAGCCCTGACCGCCGCGGGCTCAGGGGGCGCGGTGGGCTGGCCCGCCCGATCCGCGGGCCCTGGCCCATTGGCGGATTTCTGCCCTCTGCGGGCAAAGATCCGCCAATCGACCGGGTGGCGGGCCACCGGGCCACCCAGCC
>JAKAXG010000733.1 GCA_021827225.1 Actinomycetes bacterium
GTGACGATGCGCCTGGCCCCGGGCCTCAGCCACCCTCGCAGGGTGATTCATCCGCGCCTGGCTCGCTGGAAACTGGCCCTGTGGCTGCAGGAGTCCCTGATGGAGGCGAGATATGAGCATCGGCCCAGTGGAGTACGTGATCATCGGCTTTCCCGACAACAAGTTCACCGGTCGAATCGCACCGGAGCTCGCCAAGCTCGTCGACTCCGGCTTGATCAACGTCATCGACCTCACCTTCATCCGCAAGGATGCCGCGGGCAACGTGACCGTCCTTGAGTACGACGCGGTCGAAGAGCTGGCCGCCTTCGCCGGCCTCGACGCCGAGATCGGCGGGATCCTCACCGACGAGGACGTTGCTCACGCCGCGCTCAGCCTCGAACCCAATACCTCGGCCGCCTTGCTCATCTGGGAGGACACGTGGGCTGCGCCGTTCGCGGACGCGGTGCGCGATGCCAACGGGGTCATCCTGGAGGGCGCCCGCATCCCGCACGAGTTCATCGAGGCTGCGGTGGATGCCCTGGCTGAGGCCCTGGCCTGATCCCACCGGATCGACCCGTCCAAACCAACAGAAGGAAGGCTCGACATGCTCCGTCGTCGCAGGCCCGTCGCTCGTTTAGCTGCCACCGCGGTCGTCGCGGGGACCGCAGCCCATATGGGAGCCAAGTCGGCGCAGAGGAACGCCCCGGCCGCCGAAACTGAAGTCGCCCCACCAACCGAGGCTCCCGAGGCTGCGCCCCCCGAAGCTGCCGAGAGTGGACAGATCGAAGAGCTCAAGCAGCTGGCCGCCCTGAAGGACCAGGGCATCCTCAGTGAGGAGGAGTTCGCGGCCAAGAAGGCCCAGGTGCTCGGTCTCTAGCCCCCCGCTGGGTGCGTCCATCCGTCTCGTGACGGGGTCGTCAGCCTCATCAGCGCGACGACCCCGTCTGCGACCGCGCCTCAACCGACTTGCCCAGGCCGACGGGCGACGGTTCCGCTGGGCGGGGAGATCGGTCTCAGCTGACTGACACCTCAATGGGGACCGGGCGGTCCTCGGGGCAGGGGAGTCTCAGACGATCGATATGTCCAGGCGGTACTCGGCGATGCCTCCGTCGAAGCGAGAGCGGTACGGATAGCCGGCGTGCGAGAGCACGTACTGCATGGCCCGGTTCTGCGGAAACGTCTGGGCGTAGAGAACGCTGATTCCGGCGTCGACCGCCCGCACGGCCAGGCGGTGCAGGAGAGCGGCGCCTATGCCCTGGCCCTGGAGGCGGTCGGCGATCACGAATGCGACTTCAGCCGTGCTCGGGTCGTCGGCCAGCCGGTCGTAGGCACCGACGCCCACTATCTCGGAGCTGTGACCGCAGGGGAGAGCGCCGAGCGTCGCCACCAGAGCGACACGGTCGATGCCGTCAAGGTGGGTGAAGCGATGGATCTCGTCTGCCGTGAGCTGGCTGTGGACGTTGAAGTAGCGGAGGTAGACCGACTCCCGGGACAGCCCGCTGTGGAAGGCGACCAGCCGATCGGCGTCCTCAACCCTCATGGGCCGGATGTGAACCGGCGCGCCGGATCTGGTGGGTGCGTCGCCTCCGCTGACGCGGCACACGGACTCGGCTGCCTCCTCGCATCCGGCACACTGGTAACCACTGGTCACAAGGATCACGGTGCAGGCTCCCTCCCTGCGCCGGTAGGGACCTTCGGCCGAGAAGTCGCGCTTTCGGAGCCGGTGAAAGCGAGTCACCCCTGAGCCGGTAGAGGCTCACCGCCTACGGGACCGGCCGGTACCGGCACACCTGTACCCCGGTAGCCGACGTGGTGGCGGACGTGAGCTCGTAGGCGCGAAGCTCGCCGTCGGTCGGGAACAGCGTCTTGCCCCCTCCGAGGGTGATCGGCTCGATCATCAGGACCAACTCGTCGACGAGCCCGGCGCTCAGCAGCGACCGGGCCAGCGACAGGCTGCCGTAGACGTAGATGTCACCGCCCGGCTTTTCCCGGAGCGCAGTCACGGTCTCGACGAGCGCCTCTCCCCGGATGATGGTGGTCGGATTCCAGGTGAGCTCGGACTCCGACAAGCTGTCCGACACGACGTATTTCTGGGCAGAGTTGATCCAGTCCGCGAAGGGATCGCCGCCTCGGGTCGGCCAGGCCTCGGCCGACACCTGATAGGTGCGCCGGCCCTGCAGCAGCGCCTCGCTCCGCTCGGCGAACTCCCTGATGACCGATCCCATGACATCGGGGTCGAAGAATGGATGCGACCAACCGCCATGGCGGAAGCCTCCGCTCGTGTCCTCCTGCGGGCCGCCCGGAGCCTGCACCACCCCATCGAGACTCATGAACTCGCTGACGACTACTCGCACGTCCTGCCTCCCTCGCGCCGATACACGAACCTACAGACGATCCGTGCGGCCCGAACTCATCGCCGGCGAGGCCGCCGACGGGTACACGGTTCTCGGCGTTCGCTAGACGCAGGTGTTGCCAACAGGAGCCCGGTCGCGTGGCTCGAGTCCTTGACCACCAGGTGGGACCTACCATCGGTGACGTGGCCTACGACCAGGTTCTCGCTGATCGCATCCGGCAGCTGTTGGCAGACGACCTCGGCGTGACTGAGAAGAAGATGTTCGGTGGGCTGGCGTTCCTGGTGCACGGGCACATCGCCATCGCCGCCAGCCACCAGGGAGGCGTGCTCGTCCGGGCCGATCCGAAGGAGGCGGTTCCGGCGGGTGCTGAGCTGGCCGTGATGCGTGGACGGCCGATGGA
>JAKAXG010000052.1 GCA_021827225.1 Actinomycetes bacterium
GATCCCGGCCGGCTGGCCAACCCCATGACCTGGGCCATCCTCGCCACCTCGCCCCGGGCGCTGAGCGGGCCGGGCGACCCGGCGGTACACACCGACCCGGACGCGGTACGGGCCTGGTTCCGGGCGCAGATGCCCGACATCGCCCGCCGGACCGGCGGGCTGCTGTGGCGCCGGGGCCTCACCCGGCTGGTGCTGCAGGCCACCCGCTGCGCCCACGGGGCCCTGACGGGTCAGGTCCTGTCACTGCACGACGCCGGCGAGCAGGCCCTCCCGGAGGCGTCCCACACCGCCCACCGGGTGATCACCGACGCCCTCGGATACCGGGAGGGAGCCAACACCTCCATGTACTGGGGGCCGTTCGAGCGCAAGGCCAACGCCGTGGGCCTGGCCCGCCACTTGCTGGAGAGAACCGGCCAGTCCGGGGTGACCGCCCCCTGAGCCGCCGGCCCGACCGGCGGTGACGTCGAGACGCACCGGGTCGGGCCCAGCAGCCGGACCGGGGGGTCGGCACCGACGAGCGGAGAGACCCGGGTCGACCTCAGCCGGGCGGGGAAGGGGCGTCGGGCGGTAACGGATCGGCCCCGGCCCGCCGGGCGGCGCCGATGAGCTCGGTCAGGGCGGCGTGCAGCTCCTCCAGCCGGCCCAGATCCATCCCGAGCCGCTCGATGATCTGCGGCGGCACCCGGGTCGCCTGCTGGCGCAGGGCCCGGCCGGCCGCGGTCAGGTCGACGTCGAGCACCCGCTCGTCGTCGGACCGCCGGGACCTCGTGATCAGCCCGGCCACCTCGAGACGCTTCAGGAGGGGCGAAAGGGTCGGCGAGTCCAGCTGGAGCAGGCCGCCCAGCTCCTTGACCGACAGCGGGGACTGACCCCAGAGGGCCAACATGACCAGGTACTGCGGGTGGGTCAGGCCCAGGGGCTCCAGGACGGGACGGTAGACGGCCAGCACGCTGCGGGTGGCTATCGCCAGGGCGAAACACACCTGCCGCTCCAGCGCCAGCATGTCCCCGTCGGAGGGGGCGCCGGGGCGGTCACCAGCCGCCGCAGCGTCGGAGCCGGGGCGGCCCGGTAACCCGGAGGTGGCTGCGGGATCGGCGGTTTCCATACCCCCCATCGTATAGTCCACGATCTAGTCGCCCACGATCGAGGAGGGCCCGGACCGGGCGCCGCCCGCACATCGGCCAGACTGCCCGTGATGCTGATCCCCGCCTCCAGCCCCCCCGCCCCGACCGAGGGTCCCCTGCTCGTCGTGTGGGTCTCGGGCAGCAAGGTGTCCGTCGACGCGCTGGACCGACCGGCGCCGCTGCCGTCGTCGGCGCTGTTCGTGGGAACGGTCGGGGACAGGCAGTGCTGGGCTGTCGAGACCGACGAAGGGGCCGACGGGCGCCGGTTCGTGGACCTCATGAGCCTCTACCCCCAGGTGGACGAGCCGACCTGGGGTGCCGCCGGGCGGGCGGTGCAGCTGGTGGCGTGGGCCCGCAACCACCGCTTCTGCGGCCACTGCGGCACGCCCACCGAGCAGTCGGAGCACGAGCGGGCCCGCCGCTGCCCGGCGTGCGGCCTGCTGGCGTTCCCCCGCCTGGCCCCGGCGGTCATCACCCTGGTGGAGAGGGAGGACGGCCGGGTCCTCCTGGCCCGCAACGCCGGCTGGCCGTCGAACATGTACTCCTGCCTGGCCGGTTTCGTGGAACCGGGCGAGACCGTCGAGGACGCGCTGCGCCGGGAGGTGTACGAGGAGGTGGGGGTGCAGGTCGGCGCCCTGAGGTATTTCGCCAGCCAGCCCTGGCCGTTCCCCCACTCGCTGATGCTGGGGTTCCACGCCGAGTACGCCGGCGGGGAGATCGTCTGCGACGGGGAGGAGATCGCAGACGCAGCGTGGTTCGGTCGCGACGAGCTGCCGGCCATCCCCGGGCCGATCAGCATCGCCCGGAAGCTGATAGACGACTGGGCCGCCCGCCCGCCCCGCTGAGCCCCACCCGCCCGGCATCCGGCGGTGGGCCGCCGCGGTGGCTACAGCTCCAGCCGGGCCGTTGAGCCGTCCGGGCCCTCCCCGGCCAGGACCACCCGGGCCCGGCGGATGACCCGGGCCTTCATCCGCAGCAGCACCGGGCGGGGAGCCCGGCACACCTCAGCGGCCACCTGGCGCGCCGCCTCCAGCAGCTCCCCGGGCGCCACCACCGCCGACACCAGGCCGATGGACCGGGCCTCGTCCGCATCGACCGACCGCCCGGTGAAGCACAGATCGCGGGCCAGCCCGCCACCGACGATGTCGTGCAGCGGTCCGTAGACGACGTCGCTCCAGGCGTGCTCGGGGTGGGCGAAGCGGGCCGTGTCGTCCGCGACCCTCATGTCGCACATGACCGCCAGGTCGAACCCGCCGGCGACCGCCGGACCGTTGACGGCGGCGATGAGGGGCAGCGGGAACGACAGGCAGGCCAGGTGGAACCGCTCGCTGGACTCCCAGAACCGCTCCTGGTCCCCGGGCCCGTGGAGATCGAACTCGCCGATGTCGAACCCGGCGCAGAACACCGGGCCGGCCCCGGTGAGAATCACCGTCTTGACCGCCTCGTCGGCGGCCAGCCGGCCCAGCTCCCCGGTGATCTCATCGCGGAGGGCGATCGACAGGGCGTTGCGCTTCTCCGGCCGGTTGAGGGTCACGGTGACAACACCGTCCTCGGGCCCGGAGATCAAGAGGTGCTCGGCCATACCCCCAGATCCTGGCCCATGGCCGGCACCCCCGTCTGCCCGGCGGCAGCCGGGCCGCCGATCAGGCCGCCGGCTCGAGCACCTCCATACCGACCACCGGGGCAGCAGGGGCCGGTTCCCCGGCCCGGACCACGGCGATGCCGGCCAGCACCAGCAGGCCGCCCAGCACCTGCACCGGCGCCAGCCGCTCGCCGAGCAGCACCCGGGCGTAGATCGCCGCGCACAGCACCTCGGCCAGCCCCACGAACGACGCCAGCCGGGCCCCCAGCACCCGGGCCGCGATGATGCCGGTGGCGTAGGCCAGGGCCGCGGCCACCACGCCGATGGCCAGCACCGGGACCAGCCAGCTGACCCGGGAGTGGGCCAGGGTTACGTCGACCAGAGGGGCCCGCCACCGGAGCACCCCGACCGCCGCGGCCAGGACGATCGCGGCCGCGCCCACCGTCAGCCCGCCCCACGCCACCGCCAGAGGCGGCAGCGGTTCGTCGGCGTCGGCCGACACGATGAAGTAGGCGGCCAGGCCGACCGCCGCCCCGAGCCCCCACAGGATCCCGGCCACATCCAGGTGATGGTCGCCGGTCAGGTCGAGCACCAGGACCAGCCCGGCCATGGCCAGGACCGCTCCCATGGCCGTGACCCGGGAGGGGACCTGGTGGTGGCGGGCCCACATCCAAACGACCACGAGGAGGGTGCCGGAGTACTCCAGGAGAAGGGCCACGGCCACCGACAGGTGCTGGATGGCCTGGAAGTAGCACAGCTGGGCCCCGGCCACCGCCAGCAGCCCGTAGGCGGCCACCGTCGGGGCGCTGCCCCGCAGGCCCGACCAGCGACCCCGCATGGAACGCCAGGCCGGCACGGCCAGGGCCACCACCGCCACCACCAGGCGGGCCGCGACGGCGGCGCCGGGGGTCCAGCCGGAGCGCAGCAGGGAGGTCGCCAGGGTGCCCGCCACCCCGAACGCCGCAGCCGACAGGAAGGCCACCGCCAGACCTCCCGGCACCGCCCTCCGGCGTAATGGGCGTATAGGCACTATGCTCATGACGGCCACTGTACGGGCCCCCGTGTCAGTAGTCAAAGCGCCTTTAGCCCATGACGCACATTTTCGCCCACGACACCGAATCGGCCCTGCTGGCTGCGGCCGCGCTCGTCAACACCGACGGCCGCGACGGCGACACGCTCGTCGACGGGGCCGCCCTGGACGCATTCGTGGCGGAATGGCGCTGGACCGGGAGCCGCCGCAGCGACGCCCCGGAACTGGATTCGGTACGGGCCCTGCGGCCGGTCCTGCGCCAGCTGTGGGAGCTCGACGACGAGCAGGTGGCGGCGCTGACCAACCGGCTCCTGCGGGACCACGCGGCCCTGCCGCAGCTGGTCCGCCACGACGGCTGGCCCTGGCACCTCCACGCCACCGATCCGGGGGCGCCCCTGGCCGACCGGATGGCGGTGGAGGCGGCCATGGCCATGGTGGACGTGGTCCGCCAGGGGGAGCGGGGCCGCATGCGCGTCTGCGCGGCCGAGGACTGCGAGTCGGTGCTGGTGGACCTGTCGCGCAACTCCTCGAAGCGCTACTGCTCGACCACCTGCGCCAACCGGGTCAACGTGGCGGCCTTCCGGTCCCGGCGGTCGGCCCGCTAGGACCGCCCCGGTCGGGGGCCGCTACCCGGTCGGGGGCCGCTACCCCGTCGGGGGCCTGCTACCCGGTCGGGAGCCGCTACCCGGCCGGGAGCCGCTACCCGGCCGGGAGCTGCTAACCGGCCGCCGGCCGGCGGGAGCCCAGCTCGGAGGCGGCGACCACGACGGCGGTGACGGCGGCGACCGCCGGCCAGGCGCCGATCCGCTTGGCCAGCGGATGGGACCCGCCCATGGCCCCCACGTAGAGGGCGGTCAGCCCCAGGGCCGGTCCGGGCCCGAGGGTCTCGAACCACTTGCGGGCGCTCCAGGCCCCGGCCGCGGCGAACACCGCGCCACCGGCCTGGCGGCGACCGGATCGTCGGGCCACCGCGAAGCCGGCGACCAGGCCACCGGCCGACACCAGAGACGGACGCAGGAGGGCAGATCCAGGCACGTCCGAACCCTACCGGGCCAGGCGCCGCCACGTATCCTGTCGCCCATGCAAAAGGGGGCATACCGGCCTGGGAGCGCGGGGTGACCGGCCAGGACGGCGCAGCCGGTCGAGAGCCGGGCGGCGAGGCGGAGCTGCTCGAGACCGACCACGGCCCGGTCCGGGTGCTGACGCTCAACCGGCCGGACCAGCGAAACGCCTTCACCGTCGGTCTGTACCAGGCCCTGGCCGGCGCCCTGCGGCGCGCCGATGCCGACGAGAGCGTCAGGGCCGCAGTCGTCACCGGGGCCGGCGCGGCGTTCACCGGCGGCACCGACCTGGGGGAGCTGGCGGCCATAGCCGCCGGGCAGGCCCCGCCCGGAGCCGACCAGGCCTTCCCCCGGCTGCTCGACGCCCTGGCGGAGATCGACCTGCCCCTGGTCGCCGCGGTCAATGGTCCCGGCGTGGGCCTGGGCGCCACCATGTTGACCTTTTTCGATCTGGTCTACATCTCGGACACGGCCCGGTTGAAGACACCGTTCGCGGCCATGGGGGTGCCGCCCGAGGCGGCCAGCAGCTACCTGTTCCCGGCCCGCATGGGCTGGCAGCCGGCGGCCCGGATGCTGCTGACCGGCGAGTGGCTGACCGCCGGGGAAGCCGTCGCCACCGGGCTGGCCACCGCGGCGTGCCCGGCCGGATCGGTGCTGTCCGATGCGCTGGCCGCCGCCCAGCGCGTCGCCGCGCACGACCGTTCCGCCACCCGCACCATCAAATCGCTGATGCGCGCCGGGGAGCGCCCCGCCGCAGCCGAGGCCCGCCGACGGGAGAACCAGGCCTACGCCGCCCTGTTCGGCCGCTCCAGCTAGAAGGCCACTCAAGGTGGCCGGCCCGGCCTGCCGATCTCTACACCGGGCCGCCCGGCGGAGGTGGCCACCCGAACGGAGAGCATCCCCCATGCCCACGTACCGAAGCATTCCCACCACAACCCGGCGCCGGGCGTCCCTCCGGGCGGCGCTGGCCGTCGGCGCCGGGGTGCTGGCGGCCGGGAGCCCGGCCGTCGTCTCCAGCGCCTGGGCCACCACCGGCTCGCCGACGACGCCGACGACGTCGACGACCAACCCGACTGGCCCGTCGGGCTCGTCGGGCTCGTCGGGCTCGTCGGGCTCGTCGCTGGCCTACAGCCTGCTCACATCCGCGGGGTCCCTGGTCGGATACGGCGGGGCGTTCTCGGCCACGGTCAGCGCCCCGGCGTCCCCGGTGGTGGGGGTGGCCTCGACACCGGACGGTCACGGTGCCTACGCCGCCGAGGCCGACGGGGCGGTGGTGGCGCTGGGGGACGCCGTCTCCCACGGCTCCATGGCCGGGACCAGGCTGGACAAACCCATCGTCGGCATCGCCGCCGACGCAGCCACCGGCGGCTACTGGCTGGTGGCGTCCGACGGGGGCATCTTCTCGTTCGGGGGTGCCCCCTTCTACGGCTCCACCGGGGGCACCCGGCTCGACCAGCCGGTGGTCGGCATGGCCGCCACCCCCGACGGGCACGGCTACTGGCTGGTGGCCGCCGACGGGGGGGTCTTCTCCTACGGCGACGCCCGGTTCTACGGCTCCACCGGAGGTATCCGGCTCAACCAGCCGGTGGTCGGCATGGCCGCCACCCCCGACGGGCACGGCTACTGGATGGTCGCATCCGACGGCGGCATCTTCTCCTACGGTGACGCCCGCTTCTACGGGTCCACCGGGAGCGTGCACCTGGCGCAGCCCATAATCGCCATGAGCCCGACCGCCGACGGGGCCGGCTACTGGATGGTGGCGGCCGACGGCGGGATCTTCAACTACGGCGACGCCCCGTTCTACGGGTCGGGCACCGACCTTCACGCCCGCGTGGTGGGCATGGCCACCGGGGTCGCCAGCGGCTACGCCAACCCGCTGCGGGCGGTCACCGGTCTGCGGTCCGAGCGGGTCGACGAGGGGGTGGACTACGGGGGGTCCGGGCCGATCTACGCCATCGGCGACGGCGTGGTCACCTCCACGGCAGGCAACTGGCCGGCCGGGACCTTCATCTCGTACCGCCTCACCGACGGGCCGGCCGTCGGCAAGATGGTCTACGTCGCCGAGAACGTCACGCCGGCGGTCACGGTCGGGCAGGCGGTGACCATGGACACGGTCCTCGGGACGCTCCACGACGCCTATCCCGACATGGAGATCGGCTGGGCCGCCGACAGCTACGGCGACACCATGGCGGCCAAGGCCGGGCAGTGGAGCTCCTCGGCCGATGCCTCCTCCACCCCGACCGCCTACGGGATCAACTTCAATGACCTGCTGACGTCCCTGGGGGCTCCGTCGGGGGTGGTGGGAAGCTCCTCCACCTCCGGCGTGGTGGCCGCCGGCTGGCCCAGCTGGTAGTCAGCGGCGTCCCAGCGGGCGGCGTCATCTCGCGCGCACTGTTCAACGGATCCGACCCGAGCGATGCGGTGAACAGTTGGGTGCCGTATGTGACGGTCAACTGTTCACCGGAGCGTGCAGCCCGAGCCACTGTGAACAGTTGACCCCTCGTTACAGGGGGTCAACTGTTCACAGTGCCCGAGGGGGCCTAGCTCTGTGAACAGTTCGCGGGCGTCGTCCGACCACGATCACCCGGCCGAGCCCGATCGGCGACAGGAGCGCAGCCAGCGGCGGGGTCGCCATGTAGCCTCTGGCCAATGAGCTCCCAGGGGGACGGGGTGCACGACCGGCGCCGGGGTCACCCTGCGGGCGGGCGACGATGACCTACCGGGTGGTGCAGTGGGCGACCGGCGGGGTCGGCCGGGCCGCCATCGAAGGGGTGCTGCGCCATCCGGAGCTGGAGCTGGTGGGGTGCTGGGTGCACAGCGCCGCCAAGTCCGGCCGTGACATCGGGGAGATCGCCGGCACCGGACCGGTCGGGGTGACCGCCACCGACTCGGTGGAAGAGGCGCTCTCCATCCCGGCCGACTGCGTCATCTACGCCCCGCTCGTCCCCGACGAGGCGCTCGTCGCCCGGATCCTGCGCTCCGGGCGCAACGTCGTCACCCCGGTCGGCTGGGTCTACCCCGATCCCGGGCGGGCGGAACCGCTGCTCGAGGCGTGCCGGGCCGGGCGGTCCACCCTCCACGGTACGGGCATCCACCCGGGCGGCATAACCGAACGGTTCCCCCTGATGGTCTCGGCGCTGTCCAATGCCGTGACCTACGTGCGGGCCGAGGAGTTCTCCGACATCCGCACCTACAACGCCCCCGACGTGGTCCGCCACATCATGGGCTTCGGCGCCACGCCCGAGGAGGCCCTGTCCAGTCCCATGGCCGGGCTGCTAGGCGGCGGCTTCCGCCAGTCGGTGCGCATGGTGGTGAAGGAGATGGGCTTCCGGGCCGGGGCGGAGATCCGCACGGTGCAGGAGGTGGCGGTGGCCACCGCCCCGATCGACTCTCCGATCGGGGTCATCGAGGCGGGCCTGGTCGCAGGCCGGCGCTTCCGCTGGGAGGCGGTGATCGACGGCCGGGTGGTGGTGGCGGCCATCGTCAACTGGCTGATGGGCGAAGCGGACCTGGACCCGGCGTGGGAGTTCGGGCCGGCCGGCGAGCGGTTCGAGATCGAGGTGGTCGGGGACCCGCCGGTGCAGGTGGTGTTCAAGGGGCTTCAGCCGCCCTCGGTCGAGGAGGGCCTGATCCGCAATCCCGGTGTGGTGGCCACCGCCATGCACTGCGTCAACGCCGTCCCCTACGTGTGCCGGGCCGATCCGGGGATCAGGACCTATCTCGATCTGCCTCTCGTGGCCGGGCGGGCCGCGCCGGACCTGGCCGGCGCCTAGCTCCACCGCCGCGGCTTCAGCTACCGGACGTACCCAGGAACATCTGCATGTCGAAGTAGTCCCTCCAGGCCCGGATCTTCCCGGCTTCGAGCTCGAACACCCCTGTGACCGGCAGTTCCACCTCGCGCCCCCCGAAGGTCATGCGGTCGACCCGCTCGGTGAAGACGACCGGGCCGTTCGCGGCCAGGCTGCGGATCTCGAACTCGATCTCGGGGGAGCCGGGGACGAACGCGTTCAGACTGGCGCGTATGGCGTCCGAGCCGACGGCGGCCGGCAGGGGGATGTTGTGGTAGACCGCGTCGGGGGCGAAGAAGCCGATCAGCTCGTCCACGTCGCGCCGGGCGAAGGCGGCGCAGAACCGGCGGACGATCTCCTCGTTGGTCACCTCGGAGCCCATGGGCCGGAGTCTGCCACAGCCGGTCTGCGCGGCCCCCGACCGGGCGTTGGCACACTGGTGCCCATGACCGAACTCGAGCGCTCGGAATCCCTGGTCATCGACCGGCCCGCCGAGGATCTCTACGACATGGTCTCCGACGTCACCAGGATGGGCGAGTGGAGCCCGGTGTGCCGGTCCTGCTGGTGGGACGAGGGCGCCGGGCCGGCGACCGGCTCGTGGTTCACCGGCCGCAACGAGTTGCCGGACCGGACGTGGGAGACCCGCTCCCTGGTGGTGGCGGCCGAGCGGGGCCGGGAGTTCGCCTTCGTGGTCGGCGGCTCACTGGTCCGCTGGGGCTACACCTTCGCCCCCCGGGACGGCGCGACCCTCGTCACCGAGACGTGGAAGTTCCTGCCGGACGGCATCGCCCTGTTCGAACAGCGCTACGGCGACGCCGCTCCGGCCGAGATCGACAAGCGCAGCGAGGCGGCCCGCACCGGCATGCCGGCCACCCTGCGGGCCATCAAGCAGGCGGCCGAGGGGGGCGGCGCCTCCCGGGGCACCACCTCCGGTCCGGAAGATCCAGGAGGCTCCGGCTAGGCCTGGGTCCCCGCCCCGGGCGCCGAGCCCGTCGTTGCCGCCAACGGGTCGGCGGTGCCCACCCCGGACCAGCGGTCGAGCTCCGCCTCCAGGTCCAGGTGCTCGACGGGAGCGGAGGACTCGTAGCGGCCCCACGCGGCCCGGGGCAGCATCCACATCACCTCGAACTCGTTGCCGTCGGGGTCGACGCCGTAGATGCTCTTGGTCGCACCGTGACTGGACTGGCCGGTGATGGCCCGGGCCGAGATCAGCGCCTGGCGCGCCGCAGCCAGCTCGTCGATGGTGTCGACCTGCCAGGCCAGGTGGTACAGCCCGACGCCGCCCGGCCGGCGGGGGCCGGCGCCGGGACCGACCCCGAACAGGCCGAGGTCGTGGTGGTTGCCAGAGCGGGGCAGCCGCAGGAACGCGGCGTCGGCCCGGGGCTCGCGGGCGACGACCGCCATGGCGAACACCTCGGTGTAGAAGCGGACAGCTCGCTCCAGGTCGGCCACGAAGAGCACGGCGTGGTTGAGACGGACGGGCGAGAACGCCATTGGGGGCCTCCTCAGGCGACGAAAACGATCAAGGGGAAAAAGGGGGGGCCCGGGCGGCCTGACCGCCCGGGCCCCCCTGGGGCGCTCAGGCGGCTTCGGTCGAGCGGACCGCGGACACCTCGAACTCGAGGGTCACCTTCTCGCTGACCAGGACGCCGCCGGCCTCCAGGGCGGCGTTCCAGTTGACCCCCCAGTCCTTGCGGTTGACCGTGGTGGAGCCCTCGAAGCCGATCCTCTCGTTGCCGAAGGGGTCCTTGGCGGCGCCCGTGTACTCGAACTCCACCGTCACCGGCTTGGTGACGCCCTTGATGGTCAGGTCGCCGGTCACGTTGAAGCGGTCCGCCCCGGTCTGCTCCACCGAGGTGGAGGCGAAGGTGATCTCCGGATAGGTCTCCATGTCGAAGAAGTCGTTGCCGCGCAGGTGCCCGTCGCGATCGGCGTTGCGGGTGTCGATGCTGGCGGCCTTGATGGTCAGGCTCAGCTTGGAGTTGGCCGGGTTCTCGGCGTCGAAGAAGCCGGTGCCCTCGAACTCGTTGAACGAACCGCGCACCTTGGTGACCATGGCGTGGCGGGCCACGAACCCGATCCGCGAGTGGGTGGGGTCGATGCTGTAGGTGCCGGTAGCGGTGGTGGGGACGGCGGTGGTGCTCATGTCGAACTCCTCGGTCTAGTTGACGTTTCATCCAACATACATGACTCATCAACTATTCCGGTAGCGTGGTGGTGATGACCGGGGTCAACTGGCTGAGCGAGAGGGAGCTGCGGGCGTGGCGTTCACTGCAGCTGATGCAGATGCGCCTCACCGCCGAGCTGGCCCGCCAGGTCGCCGAGGACTCGTCCCTGTCCTACGCCGACTACGTGGTGCTGGTGGCCCTGACCGCCGAGGAGGAGGGAAGGATGCGGGCGTTGGAGCTGGCCCGGTCCCTGGGCTGGGAGCAGAGCCGCCTGTCGCATCACGCGGCCCGGATGGTCGAGCGGGGACTCGTCAAGAAGGAGAAGTGCGACTCCGACCGCCGGGGGGCCTACGTGGTGGTGACCGCGGAGGGCCGAAGGCAGCTGGCGGAGGCCGCGCCCGGCCACGTCGAGGCGGTCCGGCGCCTCTTCATCGACCGTACGACCGGCGATGAGCTGGAGGTACTGGCCCGGATATCGGAGAGGGTCCTGGGCGGGCTCGACGAGCTCGGGTGACCCTGCGGCGCCGAGCCCCGGTCAGGAGCCCTGCTCGCCCGCTGTGACCGGCTGCGGCTCGGTCTCGTCGACCGGGAAGCGGTGCCCGCAGCGGGGGCATGTGGTGGTGCCGTTGTCACTCGGCGGGGGCTTGGGGTCATCGGCCTGGCAGTTCGGGCATCTCATCTCGCCGCACCTTCTTCAGCGCTACTCGATCAGTACCGATCATCGCCGGGCGCCCACCGGCGACAACAGAGACGATGGTCCCGCCCGCCGGCCGGTAGGTTGAGCTCGATGGCGGCGACCGCGCTGGTTCGCACCCGGTCCCGTCCGCAGCGGCCGGGGCACCGGAGAGGCGTAGGGCTTTGAGCGTCTACCACCTCCAGGCCGCTTCGCCGCTGTCGTATCTGATCGCCTTCATCCTTCCGGCCCTCGACGCCATACTGCCGGTGGTCCCGAGCGAAACCGCGGTTGTGGCGCTCGGTGTGACCACATCGGGCAGCTGGGATCCTCTGATCCCGCTGCTCGTGGCCACCGCCGCAGGCGGCGCGTTCGTCGGGGACAACGTGTCCTACCTGATCGGCCGCCGCTTCTCCGGGTGGGCCCAGCGCCGGTTCTTCGCCGGACCCCGGGGGGCCGAGCGGCAGGCCTGGGCGGTCCGGACCCTCAACCACTACGGAGCCCGGCTGATCGTGGTGTGCCGGTTCATCCCCGCCGGGCGGACCGCCGTGACCCTGACGTGCGGGATCACCGGCTACCCCCACCGCCGCTTCGCCATGGCCACGGCGGTGGCTTCGGTCATATGGGCCACCTACGCCTTCATGATCGGCCGGCTGGGCGGCAAGGCCTTCGAGGACCGGCCGTGGGCCGGTCTGCTCCTGGCCCTGGCCATCACCGTGGCGGCCAGCGCGCTGATCGAGGCCGGCCGCCGGCTGGCCGGCTGGTTGGGGTCCCGCCACCGCCAGGAGCAGGGCTAGCGTTACGGGGCGCCGGTCAGGTAGCGGCCAGGATCTTGGCCTTCTGGGCCGCGAACTCCTCGTCGGTGAGCACCCCCTGGGCGTGCAGCTCGCCGAGCTCCTTCAGCTGGGCCAGCGGATCGGGCTGAGCTCGAGGGGCCGGGGCCGGCTGGTACTGCGTCTCGGGCGGCGGCTGGTCAGCGGCGGCCTGCTGCTCCTGCTGGGCCCACCGGTTTCCCTGCCGGCGGGCCACCCGGCCCGATACCGCGGTGGCGGTGCCCGCCACCACAGCCGTCCTGGCCACCCCTCTGATAAGTCGTGGCATGGAAGATCCACCTCCTTGGGTCAGACGCCGGATTTCTCCGCCGCGTCGAGCGAGGCCACCAGCGTGTCGAGGGGAATGAACCCGGCGGCCACCAGTTGCGCCCCGCCCCGGCGCAGGGCGTGGGCCAGCTGGGCGGCCCAGCGGTTCT
>JAKAXG010000734.1 GCA_021827225.1 Actinomycetes bacterium
CTTGCCGAGGGAGATGATCGGCTTGCCGAACGCCTGACGGGACAGCCCTCGCTCCACCATCATCGCGAGAGCCTTCTCCGCCGCCCCGATGGAGCGCATGCAGTGGTGTATCCGGCCCGGCCCCAGGCGCAGCTGGGAGATCTCGAATCCCCGGCCCTCGCCGAGCAGGATGTTGCTCTTGGGTACCCGCACCTCGTTGAAGCGCAGGTGCATGTGCCCGTGCGGGGCGTCGTCGTGGCCGAAGACCAGCATGGGCCCCACGACCTCCACCCCGGGCGTGTCCATCGGTACCAGGATCTGCGACTGCTGCAGGTGCGTCGCCGCGTCCGGGTTGGTCTTGACCATGACGATCATGATCTTGCAGCGGGGGTCCCCGGCACCGGAGATGTAGTACTTCTCTCCGTTGATCACCCACTCGTCACCGTCGAGAACGGCCGAGCAGGAGATGTTGCGGGCATCGGAGGACGCCAGATCGGGCTCGGTCATGGCGTAGGCGGAGCGGATCTCCCCGGCGAGCAGCGGCTCCAGCCACTGCTTCTTCTGCTCGGGCGTGCCGACCCTTTCCAGTACCTCCATGTTGCCGGTGTCGGGGGCGGAGCAGTTGAGGCACTCCGAGGCGAGGGGGCTCTTGCCCAGCTCGAAGGCGATGTAGGCGTAGTCCAGGTTGGCCAGGCCCTCGCCGGTCTCGGCGTTCGGCAGGAAGAAGTTCCACAGCCCCTCCGCCTTGGCCCGGGCCTTCACCCCGTCGAGCAGCTCCAGCTGGCCGGGCGCGAAGCTCCAGCGGTCGGCCCGGCCGTCGCCGAGCGCGAAGAACTTCTCGGACATCGGCTCCACCTCCTCGGCGATGAACTTCTTCACCCGCTCGAGAAGGGGTCGGGCCTGGGCGGAGATCCCCAGGTTGAATAGCTCGCCGCCGAAGTCGTCGGTGTTGAGTGGATTGGCAGGCATTGGAAGGGACCTCCGGGGGTCAGTAGGCGGTGGAGTTCTCGAAGTACCGGCGGGGGTTGTCCACGAGCATGGCCTGGATCTGCTCCTCGCTCACCCCGTGGTCGCGCAGGTAGGGCAGCACATCGTCCTCGATGTGCAGGTAGTGCCACTGCTCCATGGCGGCGACCACGTTCGGATCGATCCAGTCGATGTAGCAGGCGGCGTCGTGGGACAGGACCATCCGGTCGGAGTAGCCCCGCCGGCACATCTCCACCACCGTGTCGCAGCGGGCCTCGAAGGTGGTGCCGACGTTGATGCCGAAACGGTCCATCCCGAGGATGAACCCCGTGTCGGCCAGGAGGCTCAGGTGATCCACGTCGGTGCTGTCGCCGCTGTGGCCCAGCACGACCCGCCCCGGATCGACGCCCTCGTCGTCACACATCAGCTTCTTGACCTCCAGGCCGGTGTGGCTGCCGGGATGGGTGTGGACGGTGATCGGCGCGCCGGTCTGGCGGTGGGCCCGGGCCACGGCCCGCATGATGCGAGCCACCCCTGATGTCAGCCCGTGCTCGTCGATGGCGCACTTCAGGAACGCCGCCTTCACCCCCGTGCCGGCGATGCCGTCGGTGATGTCCTTCACGAACATGTCCACCATGGGGTCGGGGACCTCCATGCCCACCACTTCGCTCAGCGCCGGTCCCCTGAAGTGGAAGAAGAACGGGACGTCGCCGTAGGTGTAGCAACCGGTGGCGGCGATGATGTTCAACTCGGGGACCTGCTCGGCCACCCGCTGGATACGGGGGATGTAGCGACCCAGCCCGACGACGGTCGGGTCCACGAAGGTGCGGGTCCCCTGCGCCGCCGCGGCCTTCAGCTTGGCCACGGCGTCGGCGATCCGGCTCTCCTCGTCCCCCCACTCCTCCGGGTAGTTCTGCTGCACGTCGGGGGTGAGCACGAAGATGTGCTCGTGCATGTAGGTCCGGCCCAATTCGGACACATCGACCGGGCCCCTCACCGTTTCGACCGTGGCCATCGCTTCCATCCCTCCCTCGCCTCGATTGTTTCGAGGGCACCTTATTGGTTGCCGGCCCGCAGCGTGCCACCGGCGGGCGGCGACCGTGCTCCGGCCGGTGGCAGAATGCTGCCATGAGCGACCCCAACAAGCTGGTTGACGAGCGGGTGGACGAACTGCTCGCCAAGATGGACCCCAAGGCGCTCAGCATGGAGGAGTTCCGGGGCGCCCAGTACGACATGGGTCTGGCATGGGTCCACTTCCCCGAGGGGCGGGGAGGCATGGGGCTGCCCCCCAGCCTGCAGTCCCGGGTGGACGTCCGGCTGCGCCGGGCCGGGGCCAAGGCACCGGACAGCCGCCACTTCTTCGGCCTGGCCATGGCCGGTCCCACGGTGGTCACCAACGGAGGCGAGGCGCTCAAGGACCGGCTGCTGCGCCCCATGTTCACAGGTGAGGACTCCTGGTGCCAGCTCTTCAGCGAGCCCGGCGCCGGATCGGACCTGGCCAGCCTGGCCTGCCGGGCGGTGCGCGACGGGGACGAGTGGGTGATAACCGGCCAGAAGGTGTGGAACACCATGGCTCACCTGGCCGATCGGGGGATGCTGGTCACCCGCACCGATCCGGATGTCCCCAAGCACAAGGGGCTCACCTATTTCGCCCTGGACATGCACGCCCCCGGCGTCGAGGTGCGACCGCTGATGCAGATCACCGGCGAGGCCGAGTTCAACGAGGTCTACCTGACCGAGGTCCGGGTCCCCGACGCCGACCGCATCGGCGATGTCGGC
>JAKAXG010000735.1 GCA_021827225.1 Actinomycetes bacterium
CACCTGGCCGTATTTCCCCGTCGCCGGGTCCCGCCGCCCCGTGGACACCGTGATCTCGTAGACGCCTGGAGCCCGCTCACGTATCCTGGACACGTGGCCAACGTTATGTGCACCCTGCGACAGTTTGGGATAGAGTTTGGGATGAGCTAAGCTCGCAGCACATAATGGCTGCTGGAGGGATGCGAGAGCGGCCGAATCGGACGGTCTCGAAAACCGTTGTGTCCTTTGGGCACCGTGGGTTCAAATCCCACTCCCTCCGCACCGAGGACGAAACCCCTGGTCAGGACCCCTGGCCAGGGGTTCGCCGTACCCGGTCAGCCGGCGGGCATGGCCAGCGGCCCGACCTCCAGCACCTGGGCGCTGCTGTTGGCGCAGCCCTGGGCGGTGTGGGGGACGAACAGCGCCGCGGTCTGGCCCGGCGGGTACACCCGCAGCCCGTCGACCGGGGTGATCTGGCAGCGGGAGCCGTAGTTACCGGCCTCGACGATGCCGAGCGGGGACGCCGCCGACTGGCCCGGCGACAGCGTCAGCTTGGCCGCCGTACCGGGGGTCCGGGTGGCCGCCGCCCCGACCTGGGTGCCGCTCGCTCCGGTGACGAACGACACACCCGGGTAGCCGTACAGGGTGCAGGTGGCGGTCCCCTTGTTGGTCAGCGTCAGGTTGTAGTACACGGTGCCGGCCGCCCCGTTGGGCGAGCCCAGCGCCGCCGTCAGGGCCGAGGTGGGGCACGGCTGGGGGCCGGAGGCCACGGTCGTGGTCGAGGCGGGCGCCGTGGTGGAGGGAGTGCTGGTGACGGGCGGGATGGTGGTGCCGGGGGCGGCGGTCACCGGAGCCGAGGTTGACGACGTGGTCGGGCCGGCCGACTTGTGCGACGAGCTGCAACCGGCTGCGGCCAGGGCGAAGACTCCGGCCGCGACGAACACTGCCTTTTTTCCCATGCTGGGACACCTCCAGGTAAAGCGCCGCTCCACCGTAGGGCGTCAGGCGCAGGGGCTGGGACCAACCCCCTATACCCGCAGGTCGATCTCGTAGTGCAGGAATTCCGGGTCGCGCCCTGAGGGATGGAAACCGGCGGCGAGCATCACTTTCTGCGACGCCACGTTGTCCGGGGTGGTCCGGCCGCACACCCGTTTCACCTCCGGGAAGCCGGCGGCCACCTCCAGCATCAGGCGCAGGGCGGCGGTGGTGACCCCCCGGCCCCGTACCGACTCCACCACCCCGTAGCCCACCTCCACCAGCCCGTCGCGGGGCGGCCCGTGGAAGCCGATCCCGCCCACCACCTCGCCGGACAGGAGGATCTGGTAGTAACCGAAAGGGTTGGACCGGGAGCCACCCCCGAACGCCGGCAGCTGCCGCAGGTAGGCCAGGCAGGCCCGCTCGTCGCCATCCATCGGATATCCGGCTGCCCACGGGGGGTCGCTGCGGTCGTCGCGCCTCCCGCGCGTCACCCTCTTCGCCACCGCCCTCGTCGCCAGCTGGATGGAGAGGTCCACTCGACCAATCATGGTCGAACCGGCACGGGAACAAAACGATCCCGACTTGTGGTTAGCGTCATTCGCGATGAGAGGCTACGGGGGGCGCAGCGCCCGACGGGACCCGGCCGAGCTGAAAGCGGCCAACATAAGCAAAGGCACCCCGGCGCGCATCTGGCGTTTCCTGCGGGCCTACCGGGCCCGCCTGGGCCTGTACCTGCTGGTGATAATCGCCGGCTCGGTCGTCGGCTCGCTGCCGCCGCTGCTGATCCGGGACCTGCTCGACCACGGCATCGGCGGGAAGGATCTCCACCTCGTCGACGTCCTGGCCGCCGGCATGGTCGGCCTGGCCCTGGCCCAGACGGCGCTGTCGCTGGTCAACCGGTGGTTCGGCTCGGTGATCGGCGAGGGGATCATCTACGACCTGCGGGTGCAGCTCTACGACCACGTGCAGCGCATGCCGGTGGCGTTCTTCACCCGCACCCAGACCGGGTCGTTGATGTCACGGCTCACCAACGACGTGCTCGACGCCCAGAACGCGGTGGGCACCGCGGCGTCGGTCCTGTCGGACCTGTTCACCCTGGTGGCCACGCTGGTACCGATGTTCGTGCTGAGCCCGGCCATCACCGGTTTCGCCCTGGTCGTCCTGCCCCCGTTCGTGGTGGTGGACCGGCTCATGGCCGGGCGGATCAGCCGCCTGTCGCGCCACCGGATGCAGCTCAACGCCGACATGAGCGCCACCATGACCGAGAAGTTCAACGTGGCTGGCGCCCTGCTCGTCAAGCTGTTCGGCCGGCCGGCCCACGAGTCCCGGGAGTTCGCCGGGCGGGCCGGGGCGGTGCGCGATTCGGGGGTGCGGCTGGCCCTTCTGTCCAGGTACCTGTTCGCCGCCCTGTCCCTGGTGGGGGCGGTCGGCACCGCCGCGGTGTACTGGCTGGGCGGCCGGGAGGCGGCCACCGGGCACCTGGCGGTCGGCACGGTCGTGGCCCTGGCCGCCTACGTCACCCGCCTGTACTCCCCCCTCACCGACCTGGCCAGCACCCGGGTGGACGTCCTCGGCGCCCTGGTCAGCTTCGACCGGGTCTTCGAGGTGCTCGACACCCCGCCGGCGGTCGCCGACCGGCCGGGGGCGGCGCCGCTCGGCGAGGTGAAGGGACGCATCGAGGCCGACCACGTGTGGTTCCGCTACCCCTCGGCGGCGGAGGTGTCGCTGGCCTCGCTGGAGCAGACCGCCGAGACGGTCG
>JAKAXG010000736.1 GCA_021827225.1 Actinomycetes bacterium
CAGGCGCTGCGCTCCTTGGAGTGGATCGACCGCCACGAGAACATCGTGGCCTGCGGGCCGTCCGGCACCGGAAAGAGCCACCTCTGCGAGGCCATCGGACACCAAGCGGTCACCGCCGGGATGCGGGTGGTGTGGTTCTCCGTCGAGGACCTCGGCGCCCTGGTCCGCCGCCACCGAGTCGATGACAGCATCGCCAAAGCCTTCACCCCCATCCTTCGCGCCCAGCTGGTCATCGTTGACGACATCGGACTGCTCCCGCTCTCCGCTGACGCGGCTGAGGGCCTCTACCGCCTCGTCGACGCCGCGTATGAGAAACGCAGCCTGGCCATCTCATCCAACCTGCACCCCTCAGGCTTCGACCAGCTCATGGACCGCACCATCGCCACCGCCCTCGTCGACCGGCTACTCCACCACGCGCATGTCCTGGTCACCGAAGGCGACAGCGTTCGCCTCGCCGACGCCCTCGCCGGCAAAGGAGTGACGCCCCTGGCCTGACCGACCTGTCCCTCCGCGGGGAATTCTCATGGCCATACGCGAGGAATCCCGTGGCCATCCCCGAGGAGAAACCATGGCCATCCCCGGGGAAAACCCATGACCGCCAGCAAGGAGATCCAGATGACCGTTGACATCTGGCCGTGTCCGCCGTCGAGTCAACCCCCGAGCTGCTGGTCCCGGACCTCGGCGCGTGGGAGGAGTGGCTCGACCGCCATCACACCGAATCCCGTGGCGTGCGCCTGGTGCTCGCCAAGCGCGGCGTGACGACGCCCACCCGCCTCACCCACCGCGAGGCGCTCGAGACCGCGCTCATGTTCGGGTGGATCGACGGCCAGCTGGGCAAGCGCGACGAGGCCACCTGGACGGTGCGATTCACGCCCCGCCGGCCGCGAGGGGCGTGGTCCAAGAGGAACGTCGCCATCGCCGTTCGACTGATCGGCGAGGGAAGGATGCGGCCGGCCGGCTTGGCCGAGGTGGAGAGGGCCCGGGCCGACGGCCGCTGGGAAGCCGCCTACCACGGTTCGGCCTCGATCAGCGTTCCCGACGACCTGGCCCAGGCACTGGACGCCGCTCCGGCGGCGGCCGCCGCCTTCGACGGACTCTCGGCCCAGAACCGCTACGCCATCCTGTACCGGCTCACGACCGCCAGACGCGCCGACACCCGGGCTCGACGGCTCGAGCAGTTCATCGACATGCTCGCCCGGGGCGAGACCATCCACCCGCAGCGACCCCGGTCCTGAGCGCCCGCCCGAGGAATGCTGAACGATCGCAGCTCGTCGCTCAGGGCCCATCGACCGCCGCCCGATCGGCTATCAGCAGCCAATTCAGTTGGACTCGCCCGATTGCTCGATGAGCCCGCGCCGCCACCTCCGCCCACCTCGGGGCTCACACCTGTCAGCCCGGGTTGCTCACGACCTCGGCGACGAGGGCCCGAAGCCGTGTACGCAGGCGGGCCGCAGCGGCAGGCTGCAGATCGGCCGTGAGCTCCGGTAGCGCCGTCCCCCCGGCCCCGAACTCCCGGACGAGGAGCCGCGCCACGTCGGCGAGGGCTGAGTCGCCGGAAAAGTCCTCGGATCGGACGCCCTCAGCGGCGGCGATCTCCAGGCAGCGCCACAGATCTTCGACGTCGCGGCTGTCGTGGCGGACCGTGCGTGCGCCGGCCTTGAGGGCCAGGCAGCCGATCGCATCCGGGAGGACGGCCGTGGCCGTCAGCTGGCGCCCGTCCGTGAGGAGGAAGTGGGCGTCGACAACCACCGGACGACGTTTGAGCGCGACGGCGAGGCCGGGCACCTCGGTGGTGACGTGGTCGCCGACCCGCACGTTCTGCCGGGCCCGGGTCCGGTAGGCCGGAATCAGCAGGTCCACCGCCGCCACCCGCCGATCGTCCACTTGCCGCTCCCACCGGTTGCCGGCAGTCTTGCGGTACCCACGAGCCTCGATGCCGTCCACCAGGCGGGGTGACTGCAGAGCGTGCAGCGGGACGCCGATGTCCGCATCCGCGGTGGCCCGCAGCGTCAGGTCGAGTCCGAGGCGCTGTACGTGGAGCATCACGGCAACGCCGCCAATGAGCCGGTAGCTGCTACCCGCGCCGGTCTCGGCGAGGGCGGCAGCGACGTCGGCGATGGCCACGAACCCTCCGTCGGTGGCCAACGACCGGCTGGCCATCTCCACCGGGCCGGTGGTGGTCACGCTGACAGGGAGAGGGAGTGATCGACGATGGCCTTGCGGAGCCGGTCAGCTGCCTCCAGGCGGTCGTCGCCTCCCAGCTCCGTGAGGTCCCACAGCTGCTGGAGCGGGTCGGCGAGAGGCAGCCCCACCGGGCCGGCGGTGGACACGATCCAGCCCGGGGCGGGCGAGAGCAGTGTGGGGTCTGTCGTGTGGCGCAGGATGACGGACGCGTCGGGCCGCCCTTCGGCGGGGACCAGGCCGGTGTCCGAGAGCGGAAGATTCGTACTGCTGTAGACGACCGCCACCGTGGGGTGGCGCCACGGGACCAGCCGGTCGGGGCCCATATCCGCGGAGAATGCCACTGATCCGGGCGCGGCCAGGTCGAGTATCCGGGCCGCCTGCTGGTCGAGTGGCCGGATGCCGTACCAGTTGCTCTCCCCGTCGGCGAGCGCGGGGCGGGACCGGCTCAGGTACAGGTCGATCAGCGCAGCCCGGTCAACCACGTAGCCGGCGGTAGTGGGCTCTGCTGCGCCCAGGGCTACGAGCCGGCC
>JAKAXG010000737.1 GCA_021827225.1 Actinomycetes bacterium
ATGTCGGACTGGTACTTGAGCAGGATGTGCAGCGTCTCCTTGGCCGTCTCGGCGTCCACCGATTCGATGCCGAGCAGCAGCAGGGTGCGGGCCCAGTCCAGCGTCTCCGACACCGAGGGGGCCTTCCTGAGCTCCAGGCTGCGGATGGACCTCACGATGCGGACCACCTGGTCGGCCAGGGCCTCGGTGATCCCCGGAACCCGGGTCAGGACGATCTCCTTCTCCCGCTCGATCTCCGGGTAGTCGATGTGGAGGAACAGGCAGCGGCGCTTGAGGGCCTCAGACAGCTCGCGGGTGTTGTTGGAGGTGAGGAAGACGAGCGGGATCTGCGTGGCGCTGACGGTGCCCAGCTCCGGGATGGAGACCTGGTAGTCGGAGAGGATCTCGAGCAGGAGGGCCTCGGTCTCCACCTCCACCCGGTCTACCTCGTCGATCAGCAGCACCACCGGCTCCTCGGCCCGGATGGCCTCGAGGAGGGGACGGGTGAGCAGGAACGGCTCGGAGAAGATGTCCTCCTCGATGTCCTCCCACCCCTCGCCACCCTGGGCCTCACCGACTCGCTGGGCCTGGATGCGCAGCAGCTGCTTCTTGTAGTTCCACTCGTAGAGGGCCTTGGACTCGTCCAGCCCCTCGTAGCACTGCAGCCGGATCAGCCGGGCCCCGGTCAGCTCCGCCACCGACTTCGCCAGCTGGGTCTTGCCGGTGCCCGCCGGACCCTCCACCAGGATGGGCTTGCCGAGCCGCTCGGCCAGGTACACCACGCCGGCGATGCCCTCATCGGCCAGGTAGGAAACGCCACGCAGGCCTTCACGGACCGATGCGGGGGACTCGAAACGGGCGGGGGCGGCGTCGCTCACGGTGAAGATCGTCCTTCTGGTCCGGCCATTCAGGCCACTGAAGACAGTTGGTCCACCTTACCGGGGCACTCCCGGGCACCGCCGGTCCCGGCCCGTTTGCCGCGAAGCGGACAGGTGGTGGGCGCCTCCTACCTGCGATGGATTTCGTGCCGGCCCGGGCCTGTTCCAGGCGGGGTCGTCTACCCTGAGCGCGAGGCCACGGGTCCAACGAGGAGGACTGGTAATGGCGCTGCTGGACCGGGAGTTCATAGCGGTACCCGACGACCGCAAGAGCCAGATCGTCTTCAAGTGGCCCGACACCAACATCCGCAAGCACACCCGGGCCATCGTCAATGCCGACGAGATGGCCCTGTTCGTCAACACCGGCCAGGTGGTGGCCACCATGGGCCCGGGCCGGCACCGCATCGACGCCGACGAGCTGCCGGGGCTCGGAGCGTTCATAGACTTCGCCACCGGCGGCAACGCCTACAAGGCGGAACTGTACTTCGTCGGCACCCGGGAGTACCCGGGGAACACCTTCGGGGGGCGCATCGACGACGTGCAGGACCCCCAGACGGGGATGATCGTCACCCTGCGGGTCTACGGCGACTACTCGATGAAGGTCAAGGATCCCGTGGCCCTGATCACCAACCTGGTCGGCACCGTCGACGTCGCCGACAACGAAGCGGTCACCGGCTGGATGAGCGACCAGCTGCTCAAGGTCATGCGCACCCACATGACGGTTCAGATCGTGCGCAACGGCTGGCCCATCCTCGGTTTGTCGGCCTACACGCCCGAGATCGAGAAGGAGGTGGTGGCGGCCGGCAACGGCCAGCTCGCCTCTTACGGGGTGGAGATCATCCGCATGGGGAACTTCGACATCAACCTGTCCCCCGAGGACGAGGCCCAGCTGAAGACCCTGGCCAAGGACACCGCCTACTCCCGGCTGGCCGGGGGGTTCCAATCCTACGCGCAAGGGGAGATGGCTCTCGGCGCCGGCCAGGGCATGGCCCAGGGAGGCGGGGCCACCGGCGGGGCGTTCCTGGCCGCCGGGATGGGCCTCGGCGGCCAGGCGGCGGCTCCTGCCGCCCCCGGACCGCAGCCGCCGGCCGGCCCCGGTTTCGCCGGCGGCGGTCCCGGCTACACGGCTCAGTCGCAGGTGTCGGCGGTCGTGAAGTGCCCCAGCTGCTCGACGGACAACCCGGCGGGCGCCCGGTTCTGCTCCTCCTGCGGCAGCTCGCTGGTTCCGGCCACGGTCAAATGTCCCAGCTGCTCGGCCGAGAATCCCCCGGGGGCCAGGTTCTGCTCGTCGTGCGGAGCCGCCCTCGCACCCGCGGCCGCCCACTGCACTCAATGCGGGGCGGAACTGGCGCCCGGAGCCCGGTTCTGCCCGTCGTGCGGCACGGCCGTGGCCGGCGGGGACGCCGGTACCGGGGGCGGCCAGGCATGACCGCCACGGGATAGCCATGTCAGGGGTGTTCCGACGGCGCCACCGGCCTTCCGACGGTTGGGAGATGAGCGACAGCCTGGGCGCGCCGCCCTCGCCTGGGGTCGGCGACTGGTCCCACTCCGACCAGCCGGCGATCAGCACGGTGCGCGGGGATCTTTTTCCCGGTAGCGAAGCCGCTCCGAGCGCCGAGCCCGGCAGCTCCGAGGCCGGGCTGGCGGCCATCGCCGCCCATGACCCCCGCTTCAGCCGGGAGGTGTTCCTCGATCAGGTCCAGCGGACGTTCTTCGTGGTCCAGGAGGCGTGGACCCTTCGCAAGCCGGAGATGAGCCGCCAGGTCATGGCCGACGGGTTGTGGCAGCAGCACCGGGTGCAGATCCAGGGCTACATCGACGGCCACAAGCGCAACGTCCTCGAGGATCTCTCCGTC
>JAKAXG010000738.1 GCA_021827225.1 Actinomycetes bacterium
CTCCGGCTTGATATTTAGCCGACCCGCCGGAGTATGGTTAGGCACCTGGAGTGGGAACCCGCCACCTACTCCAGGAGAGCGGTTCCGAGATCCGCCGCTTGGGCCGCTCCGCCAGTGGCGCCCCTTCGGGGGCGCCACTGGTGTTTTCAGCGTCAGATCGCCCCTTCGGCGGACATCCGGGAAATGTCATCCCAGCTGTAGCCCAGCTCGAGGAGGATCTCCTCGGTGTGCTGGCCCAGCTCCGGGGCGGTCGCACCGCTGCGGGCGGGGGTATCACTGAAGCGCACCGGGGAGGCCACCACGTCGGCCGGACCGTCGGGGGTGTCCACCCGGGCCAGGTACCCGTTGTCCCACACCCCCGGATCGGCCGCCACCTCGGAGTAGCCGCGCACCGGGGCATGGCGGATCCCGGCCTCGGCCAGGAGCCGGCACCACTCGGCGGTGGACCGGGTGGCCATGGCCGGGCCCAGCTCCCGGTAGAGCTCGGCCTTGTCCTGCTCGCTGTAGAACGGATGGGAGAACCGCTCGGCCAGCTCCGGCCGGCCGACCAGCGAGAAGAACCGGGGCCGGGCCGCCCCGGTGACCCCGACCACGGCCAGCCAGCCGTCGGCGGTCGGCAGCAGGGTGTACAGGCCGGGAATGAGCGAATTGCCCCGATTCGCCCGGCCGGGATTGCGGCCGGTGAGCAGGAACGCGGTGTACTCGCTGGCCTGAGCCCAGATCTGGCCCCCCAGCAGCGAGGTGTCGACCCGCTGACCCCGGCCGGTCCGGCCCCGGGCCAGCAGCGCAGCCAGGATGCCCGAGACCAGGTTCTGGGAGGCGATGTGATCGGCGATGGTCGCCCCGACCGGCGTGGGGTCCTGCCCGTCGGCGCCGGTGGTCGCCACCAGCCCGCCGGCGGCCTGGCCGGCCAGGTCCGCCCCCTCCCGGGCGGCGTCGGCCCCCACCGGCCCGAAGGTCGATCCGGCGGCGTAGACGATCCCCGGGTTGACGGCGGCCAGGGCCTCGTAGCCGAGGCCCCACTCCTCCATGGTGCCGGGCTTGAAGTTGGTGATGACCACGTCGGCCCGGGCGACCAGGCGGAGGAACGCCTCCTTGCCCGACGGCCGGCGCAGATCCAGGGTCAGGCTGCGCTTTCCCCGGTTGCACCCGATGAAGTAGGCGGACCGGCGGTCGTCGGCGGCCACCGGCAGCCACCGGCTCTGGTCCCCGAAGCCGGGCAGCTCGATCTTGACGACCTCCGCCCCCCAGTCGCCGAGGGTGGCCGCCGCTTGAGGGCCCTGCACCAGCAGGCCCGCCTCGATCACCTTCAGCCCGTCCAGCGCTCCCATGGGCAGGTCAACTTAGGTGGAGGCGGCCACCTTTTTCCCCCGGAACCCCGGTCAGGACCGGCGCAGGCGGTGGTAGCGGGCCAGAGCCTCCTCCCGCTCGGCCCCGTGATCCACCAGCGGGTCGGGGTAGCGGGAGCTCCCGGCGTCGAACAGCGACCGGTCGGCCTTCCAGGGCTCGTGGATCTCGGCCGGCCCCAGATGGGCCAGCTCGGGCACCCACCGCCGCACGTAGTCGCCGTCGGGGTCGAACTTGCGACCCTGGCTGACCGGGTTGAAGACGCGGAAAAAGGGGGCGGCGTCGGTTCCCGAACCGGCCACCCACTGCCAGTTGAGCTGGTTCGAGGCCAGGTCGCCGTCCACCAGGTGGCGCATGAACCACCGGGCGCCGCGGGTCCAGTCCACGTGCAGGTCCTTGACCAGGAAGCTGGCCACGATCATGCGGACCCGGTTGTGCATGAACCCCTCGCCCAGCAGCTGGCGCATCCCGGCGTCGACGATGGGGTACCCGGTGCGGCCCTGGGTCCACGCCTCGAAGCGCTCGTCGGCCCGGGCGCCCCCGTCCACCTGGAACGATCGCCACTCCGGCCGGTAGCTGCGGCGGGCCGCGTCGGGCCGGTGGTACAGCACGTCGGCGTAGAACTCCCGCCAGCACAGCTCGCTCTCATAGGTGCGGTGGGAGGGCTGGTGCCGGTCCAGGCGGCCCAGGATCTGGCGGGGGTGCAGGCACCCGAAGCGCAGGTAGGCCGACAACCGGGAGGTGGAGTCCAGGTCGGGCCGGTCCCGGTCCGTGCCGTAGCCGTCGGCGCCGGAGCGCAGGAAGCGCTCCAGCTGGCGGTGCGCCGCCTCCTCCCCCGGCTCGGGCAGATCGGCCTCGAGCCCGGGGATCTCCGGGGCGCCCTCGCTCCCCAGCCCGGCGGAGTCGATCCGGTCCAGCCGGTGGCGGCGGGCCGGGTCGGGCCAGCCGTGGCTGCGCCACGCCCTCGAGAAGGGGGTGAAGACCTGGAACGGGGTTCCCGACCCGGTCTCGAGCACCCCGGGGGGCACCGCGTAAGGGGAGTCGACGACCCGCAGCGCCACCCCGTCGCCCTCCAGCCGGGCGGCCACCTCCTCGTCGCGCGACGCCCCGTACGGGCCGAAGTCGCCGGTGACGAACACCGCCCGGGCCCCGCAGCGGGCGGCCACCGCCGGCACCACCTCGGCCGGTCGGCCGTGGCGCACGACCAGCCGGCCGTCGAGGGACCGGTCCAGGTCCGACACGCAGCCGGACAGGAAGGTCAGCCGGGGCGCCCCGCACGGGCCGAGCAGGGCCGGGTCCCACACGAACAGGGGGATCACCCGGTCGAATTCGGATAACGCAGACGACAGGGCCGGGTGG
>JAKAXG010000739.1 GCA_021827225.1 Actinomycetes bacterium
AGCACCGGCAAGCATGCGGAACAGGCCCAGGTTGGCCTCGCCTTCCTGGGCGACCTGGTCGACGGCCTCCAAGAGGGCCAGGGCGTCGGTCATCCGGTCGAGGTCCTCCCTGATGGCGCGGTAGTGGTCCAGGCTCTCGACCTGGTTGACCACGTCGAGGTTGCGGCCCTCGTAGAGCAGCAGGCTCACATGCCCCGGCGGCTCCAGCCGGCCCCCGAATCGGCTCTTGGTCTTGCGCACCCCCTTGGCCACGGCCCGCACCTTGCCCCTGCCGGCGGTCATCAGGACCAGGATGCGGTCCGCTTCACCCAGCTTGTGGGTGCGCAGGACCACCGCCTCGTCGCGGTAGAGGCTCACCGCCCGGTCACGACGGGATCCCGTCGTCCCGGCGCCCTCCCGTGTTGCCGTACCGCCGGTCCCGGGCCTGGAACTCCCGGACCGCCTCGAGCAGGTGCTCGCGCCGGAAGTCGGGCCACAGGACGTCGGTGAACACGAGCTCGCTGTACGCCAGCTCCCACAGAAGGAAGTTGGAGATGCGGTACTCGCCCGAAGTGCGGATGACCAGGTCCGGGTCCGGCACATCCGGGGAGTAGAGGTGGCGGCGAATGGTCCGCTCGTCGACCTTGCCGGCCGAGATTCCCGATTCGACTATGGCCCTCACCGCGTCGACGATCTCGGCCCGCCCCCCGTAGTTGAACGCAACCGTCAGCGTCATGGCTCTGTTGTCCCTCGTGAGCGCCGCCGCCTCGTCCATGCGCCGGATGACCCACCGCGGTACCCGCCAGTCCCTCCGGCCCATGAAGCGGATGCGCACGCCCATGCGGTGCAGGTCGTCGCGGCGGCGGGTGAGCAGCTGGTCGGCGATGACGTTGAGCAGGAACCGGACCTCTTCATGGGGACGGCGCCAGTTCTCGGTCGAGAACGCGTACACCGTGAAATACGGGATGCCCAGTTCCAGGGCCCCGCACGCGGCATCGAAGAGGGCCTCCTCACCGGCCCGGTGCCCCTCGGTGCGGGGGAGACCCTGCTTGGTGGCCCAGCGGCCGTTGCCGTCCATAACGCACGCCACGTGGCGGGGGATACGGTTCGGGTCCAGGCCGTCCAAGTCCATACTTCCAGTGAACCGTAGCCTCCCGCCCCATGGCGGAGCCCTTCACGGGAGCTGCGGCGCCACCTCCCGGCCGATCAGCCGCACGTGATCGAGATCGGACAGGTCGAGGACCTGCAGGTAGGCGGTGGTGGCGCCCACCGCCGCCCATTCCGAGAGGCGTTCGGCCACCTCCCCGGGTGTGCCGCAGGCACCGTTGGCCCGCAGCTCGTCCACGTCGCGGCCGATGGCCCGGGCCCGGGCCGAGATCTGGCTCTCGTCGGCGCCGCAGCAGACCACCACGGCACAGGAGAACCGCATGCTCTCCGGATCACGTCCGGCCTGGCGGCACGCCTGGCGGACCCGCTCGAACTGGGCGCCGGCGTCGGCCGGACTCAGGAACGGGGTGTTGAACTCGTCGGCGAAGCGGGCGGCCAGCGCCGGCGTGCGCCGGGGTCCACCGCCTCCGACGACGACCGGCGGGTGAGGGGCCTGGATCGGCTTGGGCAGAGCCGGGCTGTCCTCGACCCGGTAGTGGCGGCCCTCGAAGCGGAAGCTCTCCCCCACCTTGGTCTCCCACAGCCCGGTTATGACCTCGAGCTGCTCCTCCAGGCGCTCGAAGCGCTCGGCCGTACCGGGGAAGGGGATGCCGTAGGCCCGGTGCTCGGCGTCGAACCAGCCGGCACCCAGGCCCAGCTCCACCCGGCCACCACTCATGGCATCGACCTGGGCCACGGAGATGGCGAGCGGCCCGGGCAGGCGGAACGTGGCCGAGGTGACCAGGGTCCCCAAGCGGATCCGGGAGGTGTCCCGGGCCAGGCCGGCCAGGGTGATCCAGGCGTCGGTCGGGCCGGGGAGCCCTTCCACCGCTCCCATCTTCAGGTAGTGGTCGGACCGGAAGAAGGCATCGAATCCCTCCTCCTCAGCGCAGCGGGCCACCGCCAGGAGGTCGTCGTAGGATGCGCCCTGCTGGGGCTCGGTGAAAACGCGCAGTTTCATGGGCGCCATCTTTCCCGAGTCCGCCGTACTGTTGACGCCCGTGCCCGACCCCGTGATCCGCCTGGCCCTCGAAAAGGCCACCGGGGGCCTGTCCGGGCGTGAGGAGCGCCCCTCGCAGCTCGCCATGGCCGAGGCGGTGGCCACCGCCATCAGGGGTCGCCGGCACCTGATCGTGCAGGCCGGGACCGGTACCGGCAAGAGCCTGGCCTACCTTGTGCCGGCGCTGGCCCTCGGCACCAGGGCAGTGGTGTCCACCGCCACCAAGGCTCTCCAGGACCAGCTGGCCACCCGGGACCTGCCCATGCTGGCCGGGTCGCTGGGAGTGCCCTTCGAGTTCGCGGTGCTGAAGGGGCGGTCGAACTACGTCTGCCTCCAGCGGGTGGACGAGCTCAGCGGTGCCGGTGACCAGCTGGCCCTCGATCCCGGTCCTGGCCCGGCCGGACCCGCTCCCGACGCCGGACTCGGCGCGCTCGGCCGGGAGGGACGCCGGCTGGTCACCTGGGCGCAGGGCGACACCACCACCGGTGACCGTTCCGAACTGCCGTTCGAGCCCAAGGACGCGGCGTGGGCCCAGGTCAGCGTGGCCGCCCGTGACTGCCCCGGAG
>JAKAXG010000740.1 GCA_021827225.1 Actinomycetes bacterium
ACTGGACCGCCAGGCTCATATGAACCGGACGTGGCCCCGGCTTAAATAGGACAAAAGAGCAGCGCTTCGCGAACTGGTGGAGGCGCCGGGCCGAGGTACCCGCTCATGGGCATGAGGCGCCGGTCGCTACAGCTGGCGCCGGCTACGGATCAGGGCCCGGGCCTGGCTGGCGCTGCGGGGTACCCCGCCGGCAGCCGCCATGCCGATCACGAACTCCGTCGCCGCCGCCACCCCGTTCAGGAACAGCTGATTCTGCTGCTCCGGTGTGAGGTCGAAGTCGGTGGCCTTGAGGCCGGCGTTGTCCACGAAGATGGTGCGCCCGGCCGTCCCCTCGTCCACCGCGTAGCTGTCCCATTCGTTCATCATCGTGCGCAGGCAGTGGATGCCGACGCCGAGAGCCGTGCCGCACCCCGTGGTGGAGGGGAACTCGGTCTGCAGCGATGACAGCTTTATGCCGATGGTGGGCCAGCGGGGGGCTTCTCCGTCCGCCCGGTCGAACGCCGCGATCGGGAAGTTGCGCAGCAGGCCGCCATCCACCCACGTGACCGTGCCGGCCTCGCGGGTGCGGGTGATGGTGCGGCCGTCCGGTGTCGGGATCTCCACCTTGGCCGGCTGGGCATCCACGAGCACGGGCTCGAAGAAGAACGGGATGGACATGGAGGCCCTGACCGCGCCGACGACGTCGGCGTCGTCGGGGTCCATCCCGTACTCGCAGTAGTCCCACGGGAGCCGCACCAGCTGGCCGCGGGTGATGTCGGACACGTGGACCAGAAGCCGGTAGGACCGGCCCTTGGGGACGCTTCCGCCCGGATCCGGCGGCAGCGCCAGATCCTTGAAGGTCCTCACCCCCAGGTCCTCGAGGATGGGTTCCAGCCACACCCGCAGGTAGTCGCCGGTGTAGATCCCCATCTGCTGGCTGAGGATGGCGGCGTTGGCGAGGATCTGGCCGGCCTGGCCCCCCAGATGGTCGAGGAAATGGTGGAGCTTCCCCTCGGGCATGAAACTGGTGAACTCCAGGGCGTCGAGGTGCCGCTTGAGGTCGGTCATCGGCCGGCCTGCCTGGCTCAGAGCGGCGATCAGGGTGGCGGCGATGGCCCCGGCGCTGGTGCCGGCCACTCCCCGGAAGCGGTATCCGGCCTCGTCGAGGACCAGCACCGCCCCGGCCAGCCCGATTCCCTTCACGCCGCCGCCCTCGAGGGCCAGGTCGGCGACCAGCTCCCGGGTCGACCCGTTGTGGGGGTCGACCCAGCCGTCCCTCTCCAGGAGCCGGGCGGCGGCCTGGTCGAACCGCTCCTGGAGGGCCCGGTCCCGGGCGTAACCCCGGGGATTGGTGACGTCCGGGGAAACGGCGCTGCGGATGGCCGCGGACTCGTCCATGGTCTGCCCCTGTCTGTGCTCGCCGTCCGGTCTGTGGGCGAACGGCCCGGAACGGCTGGACGGTAAGCCCGCGGCGCGAGGGGGTCAAGGAAAACCGGCCGTCCGCCCATGGCGGGTCATCGCAGAGGCGGCGAAATCGCCGTCGAAGTCCGCCAACCCGAGAACCGCGTTCAAGCCGGCGGGCCGGCCCGTCCGAAGGGATGTGATCGGACAGCCGGGTCCGTGAGCGCGGCACGCCGTGCCGACGAGCAGGGGAGCACATCCGACATGGCCAGCAGATACGAGCGCACCACCGACCACCCCGGTAGTCGGCCGCTGGGCGCCGAGCGGCCCCGGCGCCGGGCCCTGGCGGCGTGCGGGGCACTGGTGGCGCTGGTCGGCGGGACCGCCGCGGCGCCGGCCGCGGCATCGGGTGGATCCCGCTCGGCCGGCGCCGGGCTGTACATCGTGAGGTCGTCATCGGTGGGAGGTGCCGCCGCCGCGGTGCGGGCGGCGGGCGGGGCGGTGACGCTCTCCCTGCCCATCGTCGAAGGGGTGGAGGCGACGCTCAGCACCGACCAGGCCAGCCGACTCGGGGCCGACCGGTCGGTGACGGTGGTGCCCGACACCGCCCTGCGGACGGTCGGCCAGACCTACCCCTCGTCGGGGGCGGCGCCGCAACTGGCCCGGATGGACCTCGGAGCCGACTGGAGTCCCGCCGCCGGGGCCGGGGTGGGAGTCGCTCTGATCGACACCGGCGTGGACGCCAGCCCCGGACTCAACCCAGCTGATGTCGTCCGCAGCCCGGACTTCTCCCGCAGCGGCTCGACGCAGGACGGCTACGGGCACGGGACCTTCATGGCCGGGCTCATCGCCGGGGACGGCGGCGGCGGAGCCCCGGCCGTCCCGGGGGTGGCCCCCGGCGTCACCCTGGTCTCGGTCAAGGTGGCCGGCGCCGACGGATCCACCACCCTGGGCCAGGTGCTGGAGGGCATCGGCTGGGCGGTGCAGCACCGGCGTCGCTACAACATCCGGGTGATGTCCATCTCCCTGGGCGCCGACCTGCCGGTCCCGCCCCGCGACAACCCCCTCGACGCCGCCGTCAGCGCGGCGTGGGCGTCGGGCATCACGGTGGTGGCGGCCGCCGGCAACAACGGCTCGAGCGGCGTGACGTCCCCGGGAGACGACCCGCAGGTGATCACCGTGGGGGCGGAGACGACCACCGGGCCGGTGTCGGTGCCGTCCTGGTCGGGGGTGTCGACCACGAAGCCGGATGTGCTCGCCCCCGGCGTCTCGGTCACGTCCCTGCGGGCGCCCGGCTCGACGGTGGA
>JAKAXG010000741.1 GCA_021827225.1 Actinomycetes bacterium
GAGCCGCCCCGGCTGACGATCCCCGTCACCCGGGTGGCGGTGAGAGGTACGTAGCGGAGCAGCACACCGGCGTGGACGGTCATGTAGTCCACGCCCTGCTCGGCCTGCTCGATCACGGTGTCGCGGTAGACCTCCCACGACAGCCGCTCGGCCACCCCGTCAACCTTCTCGAGGGCCTGGTAGATCGGCACGGTGCCGATCGGCACCGCCGAGTTGCGCAGGATCCAGCCCCGGGTGGTGTGGATGTCACGCCCGGTGGACAGGTCCATCACCGTGTCGGCCCCCCACCTGGTTGCCCACTGCAGCTTCTCCACCTCCTCCTCGACCGAGGAGGTGACCGCCGAGTTTCCGATGTTGGCGTTGATCTTCACCGCGAACCGGGATCCGATGAGCATCGGCTCCGACTCGGGGTGGTTGACGTTGGCCGGCAGGATGGCCCGCCCCGCGGCCAACTCCTGGCGCACCGTCTCGGGGTCCATGCCCTCCCGGATGGCGGCGAACTCCATCTCGGGGGTGATCAGGCCCCGGCGTGCGTAGTGCATCTGGGTGACCGCCGCCCCGTCCCGGCCCCGCCGGGGCCGGCGGGCCTCCGAGGGATGCTCAGGGTAGCGGGCACCACCCCGCCCGGCGGCCCGGCCGTCGTCGCGGGCCGATCGGGCCCGGCCCTCGTAGACCGCGGTGTCGGACCGCTCCTCGATCCACGGCTCCCTCAGCCGGGGCAGCCCGGCCCGGACGTCCCCGCCCGGCCCGGAGGTGTCGTACAGCCGGACCGGCGGGTTGGGCGTCCCGTCCGGGGAGTCGTCCAGGTGTATCTCCTGGAACGGCACCCGGATATCGGGGCGGGACCCCACCACCTGGACCTTGGTGCGCCTGGCCTGGACCATCTCTGTCCTCCTCCCTCCACCGGCATTACCCGGATCAGGTTCAACGGTCGGGGCCGCCCGGCGTGCGCCGCAGACCCCCTCTCAGCCCGGTCCGTCCGGGCTCCCGCGTCGGTCCACACCATACCCCCGGCCCGGCGCCGACCCGGTTATGACTACACTCTCCCGAGGCGATCGCCGGGCGGCGTGGCCGAGTGGTTTAGGCAAGGGCCTGCAAAGCCCTGTACAGCGGTTCGATTCCGCTCGCCGCCTCCTGAACAGCGCGTGGGGCCGGCCGGGATGCGGAGGCCGCACCCCGCTGGCTGGGCCTCAGAAGCTGAGGACGGTGTAGCCCAGGCGGGCGTACTCCTCGACCTCGGCGCCGGCGGCCAGCAGCTCGACCGGCCGGGAGCCCATCTCCTCGACCAGGCCGTACTGCTCCACGTTGGCCGAGCAGGCCCTCGGCAGCACCCCGGCCTCGCTCAGTGTCTTCAGCTGCTCGTCGGCAGCCCCGCTGGCGGCCAGCTTGACCCCCGGACCGAAGAACATCACCCGCACGTCCGCCCCTCGGTTGGCCTTCATGCGACCAGCCATGACCAGTCCGGGCAGGGCCCGGGCCGGGTCGTCGCTCAGGATCAGGAAGGCCACCTTGGCCGGATCGTTCTGCGCCACACCAATCTCCTCGTCTGCATCGAAGCCGGTTGCTACCGGGCGGGCTGGTTCCAGCCCGCAAGCTGCTTCCGAACTATACCCCCACGGGTACCTATGACCCCTCCACTCCGCCCCGGCCTGACGGCGGTGCGGTCACCCTGGCCCGGAAGCCGCCGGGCGCCTATTGTCGGGGGTACCGGTCGGGGGCAGCCGCACCGGTACAGCCAGGGAGCGTCGCATGGGGCAGTTTGCGATACAAGGAACAGGTCGACGACAGGCCAGGCCGGCAGCGCCGGCCTTTAGCCATTTCCCGGCTTTCCGGTCTGCACGGTACGTCCCGCAGGGCCATCCGGCCGTAGTGGGGAATAACTAGTCACGATGACCGACCACCGACTCGACCTGGCGGAAGCGCTGCTGGCCAAAGCCCGCTCGACCTCGTTCGAGGGAGAGCGGGACTGCTTCGTGGCCGGGGCCTACCAGCAACTCGGCGCCTTCCTCGACGATGGCCAGCCGGCCGCCGGGCGACGGGGCAGCGGCGGCCGGCCGGCGGCCCGACCGAGGCGCGGCGTGGCCGTGCCGGCGCTGGGCCCCCCGGCCCGAGAGGAGGCCCCGACCGAGGAGGGCGAGGCCAGCGGCGGCGCGGTCGGGGAGGCGGAGGACGGGCACGGCGACGCCGTGCTGGTGGTGGACCTGGCCGCCGCCGAGCGCGCCTATCGTGGCCAGTCGGCGTGGGCGGCCCGCTCCGGGGCCCTCATCGACCTGACCATCTGAGGCCTGGCCGGGGCCTCTCGGCGGATTCCAAGCTCAGCCTCAGGCTCTCCTCATGATCAGCGGGGAAACTCCGGTAGGTACCTGACGTTTCGACTTCAAGGACGAGAAATGGACCACGAAGCCAACCCCTACCATCACCCCGCCGGCCCCGCCCCGCAGCCCCCCGCATCGCGCTGGAAGGTGCCCCGGGTGGCCGCGACCGTCGGCCTGACCGCGTTCCTAGGCATGGCCGGCGCCGGCGTGGCCTTCGCGGTCGGTGGCAACGGTGGCTCCGCCACCTCGCCGGCTGCCGCCTCATCGTCGGGATCGTCGGGCGGCAGCGCCCAGCCCGCCCCGCCGCCCCGCCGGCCGGGCGGCTTCGGCCCCCACCCGCATCCCGCTCCCCTGGGTGGCAGGCGCGGCGCG
>JAKAXG010000742.1 GCA_021827225.1 Actinomycetes bacterium
CGACGGCGATCTGGGCGGGCGGGTCGAGGAGATGGATCTGACCGGGTCCGCCGGCTCGGTGAAGGTCAGCGGCTCGCAGTTCGCCGCCGCCCTGGGGCTCAACTCGAACTGGTTCGCCTTCACCAACGTGGCACCCCCCGGTAGCGACACCGGCTACTGGGTGGTGGCGTCGAGCGGAGCCGTCTATCCCTTCGGCAGCGCGCCGTCCTACGGTTCCATGGCCGGGCACACCCTGAACGCGCCGGTGATCGGCATGGCACCGACGGGAGACGGTGCCGGCTACTGGCTGGTAGCCGGCGACGGGGGGATCTTCAGCTTCGGTGACGCCCATTTCTACGGGTCCACGGGGGGCATCCGTCTCAACCAGCCGGTGATCGGGATGGCGTCGACGCCGGATTCGGCGGGCTACTGGCTGGTGGCCTCCGACGGGGGGATCTTCAGCTTCGGTGACGCCCATTTCTACGGGTCGACCGGGGGTATCCACCTGGTGAAGCCGGTCGTCGCCATGGCCCGCACCCCCGATGGGAAGGGCTACTGGCTGGTGGCCTCCGACGGCGGGGTCTTCAGCTTCGGTGACGCCAAGTTCTACGGCTCGGCCGCCTCGCTACCCCTGACCGCCCCCATCGTGGGTATGGTCCCCACCGCGGACGGACGGGGCTACTGGCTGGTGGCCTCCGACGGCGGGGTGTTCGCCTACGGCGACGCCGGCTTCGTCGGTTCGCTGGGTGGCTCGGGGGTCAACGACGTCCAGTCGGTGGCCCCGACCCCGGACGGGAAGGGATACCTCCTGGTGACCCGGAGCGGTCACGTGTACACCTTCGGTGACGCCACCTACTTCGGGGATCCGGCCACCTCGGTGTCGGGGTGGTCCGGCTCCGCGCTCGGCATCTTCGCCCGGGGCTGAGCCCCGGGCTGGACGGCGGTGCCGGGACTCAGCCCCGGCGGAGGGCGTCGAGGTCGGCGTCCACCATCATCCTGATGAGCTGGTCGAAGCCGACCTCCGGCTTCCAGCCCAGCTTCTCCCTCGCCTTGGACGGGTCGCCGATGAGAAGGTCCACCTCGGCCGGGCGCATGAACTGCTGGTCTATCACCACGTGGTCCTCCCAGTTCAGGCCGACCTGGTCGAACGCGATCTGGCACAGCTCCCGCACCGGGTGGGTTTCCCCGGTGGCCACCACGTAGTCGGACGGCTCGTCCTGCTGCAGCATCAGCCACATGGCCTGCACGTAGTCGGCCGCGTACCCCCAGTCGCGCTGGGCGTCCAGGTTGCCGAGCGAGACGGTCTTCTGCATGCCCAGCTTGATGGCGGCGGCGCTGAAGGTGACCTTCCGGGTCACGAACTCCAGGCCCCGGCGGGGGCTCTCGTGGTTGAACAGGATGCCGGAGCTGGCGTGCATCCCGTAGCTCTCCCGGTAGTTGACCGTGATCCAGTGGCCGTACACCTTGGCCACGCCGTAGGGGCTGCGGGGATAGAAGGGGGTGCGCTCCGTCTGGGGCACCTCGAGGACCTTGCCGAACATCTCGCTGGAGCTGGCCTGGTAGAAGCGGATCGAGGGGTCCACCAGCAGGATGGCGTCGAGCAGCCGGGTGACGCCGAGGGCGGTCACCTCGCCGGTGAGCGTGGGCTGGCCGAAGGAGGTCTGGACGAAGGACTGGGCCGCCAGGTTGTACACCTCGGTGGGCTGGTGATCTCGCAGAACCCGGATCATCGACGCCTCGTCGAGCAGGTCGGCGGCCACCAGCGTCAGCCGGTCCGTGAGGTGGGAGATACGGTCGAAGGTCACGGTGCTGCTGCGCCGGTGCAGCCCGATCACCTCGTATCCCTTGCTCAGCAGGAGCTCGGCCAGGTATGAGCCGTCCTGGCCGGTGATGCCGGTGATGAGCGCCCTTTTCGTCATCTGGTCATTCTGCTCGACGCGCCGAGGTCCTGTCAGGCCGTGGACGCCGGGCGACCGGCCTGCCCCCACCTGCGGTGGGGATCCGGTCAGCTCAGCGGCGGAGGCCGGCGTAGGGGCGCCGTCCGGCCGGGATGGCGGAGCGGAGGGGGTTCTGCCGGTCGCGGGCCGAGAGGATCGGGTCGCTGATCCCCCAGTCGGCCCCGATAGCCGGGTCGTCCCAGGCCACGCCCAACTCGTCGTCGGGGTTGTAGTAGCTGTCGACCAGGTAGGTGATGGTCAGATCCGCGAGGGAGGCGAAGCCGTGCGCCACCCCGGGAGGGATGAACACGCCCCGGCAGTTGCTCTCACTGATTTCGAGCATGTGGGTGGCGCCGTCAGTGGGCGATCCCTCCCGCAGGTCGTGGAGCACCACCCTGGCGGTGCCTCTCGGGCACAGCCAGTAGTCCGCCTGGTGGAGGTGGTAGTGCAGCCCGACCACTGCGCCGGCCGCCTTGTCCGAGCGGTTGCCCTGCACCATCTCCCGGCCCAGCGGGAACCACGAGCGCCGGTAGGTCTCGTAGAAGCGGCCCCGCTCGTCGCCGTGGCCCTCCGGGTCGACCGTCCACACCCCGCTGATGACGTCCGACTCTCTGATCTGCGGCATCCGGCCAGGCTAAGCGATCGGGGCACTCGCCACCGTGCTTCGGGCGGTCGGCTCGGGGCGCAGGCGACAGTGCGCTCAGGCGGCAGTGCGCTCAGGCGGCAGAGCGCTCAGGCGGCAGGGGACATGGCGTCAGCGACGACT
>JAKAXG010000743.1 GCA_021827225.1 Actinomycetes bacterium
CGATCTTCACCCCTCTCCCCCGGCGAGCCGTACCCCCTCGGCGCCACCTTCGACGGCCTGGGAACGAACTTCTCGATCTTCTCCCAGGCGGCCGAGGCGGTGGAGCTGTGCCTTTTCGACCTCGATGGTGAGGAGACCCGCTTCGAGCTGCCCGAGGTGGACGGGTACTGCTGGCACGGCTACCTGGAGCACGTCGAGCCGGGGCAGCGCTACGGGTACCGGGTGCACGGCCCCTACGACCCCGAAGCCGGGTTGCGCTGCAACCCGGACAAGCTGCTGCTCGACCCGTACGCCAAGGCGGTGGACGGAGAGGTGCGCTGGGGCCAGGCTCCCTACGGCTACGACCTGGCGGCCGATGACCTCACCCCGGACCACACCGACTCGGCGTCGGCCATGCCCAAGGCCATCGTCACCGACCCGGCGTTCGACTGGGGATCGGACCGCGCTCCCAAGCACCGCTGGGCCGACACCGTCATCTACGAGACCCATGTCAAGGGCCTCACCTGGACCCACCCCGACGTCCCGGCCCACCTGAGGGGGACCTACGCCGGGGTGGCCCATCCGGCCCTGCTCGAGCACTTCAGCCGGCTCGGCGTCACCGCCGTGGAGCTGATGCCGGTGCACCACTTCGTCCACGACCACCGGTTGGAGAAGCTCGGGCTGCGCAACTACTGGGGCTACAACTCGATCGCCTACCTCGCTCCCCACAACGGCTACGCCTCCCGGCCCGGCCACCGGGTGGTCAACGAGTTCAAGGCCATGGTGCGGGCCCTGCACCGGGCCGGCATCGAGGTCATCCTGGACGTGGTCTACAACCACACCGCGGAGGGTGACCACCGGGGCCCCACCCTGTCGTTCCGGGGGGTGGACAACCCGTCCTACTACCGCCTGGTGGAGAGCGCGCCGCGCCTCTACAGCGACTCCACCGGTACCGGCAACACCTTGAACGTGCGCAACCCCCACGTGCTGCAACTGATGATGGACTCTCTGCGCTACTGGGTGCTCGAGATGCACGTGGACGGGTTCCGCTTCGACCTGGCGGCCACGCTGGCCCGCCAGTTCCACGAGGTGGACCGTCTGTCGGCCTTCTTCGACATCATCCAGCAGGACCCGGTGATCAGCCAGGTCAAGCTGATCGCCGAGCCGTGGGACGTGGGTGACGGCGGCTACCAGGTCGGGAACTTCCCGCCTCTGTGGTCGGAGTGGAACGGCAAGTACCGCGACTCGGTCCGGGACTACTGGCGGGAGGGCGGCACGCCCATCGGTGACCTGGCCGAGCGGCTCACCGGCAGCTCGGACCTGTACCAGGCGAACGGCCGCAGTCCCTTCGCCAGCATCAATTTCGTCACGGCGCACGATGGCTTCACCCTGGCCGACCTGGTCTCGTACAACGGCAAGCACAACGACGCCAACGGCGAGGAGGGCCGCGACGGCACCGACGACAACCGGTCGTGGAACTGCGGAGCCGAGGGTCCCACCGATGATCCGGAGATCAACGCCCTGAGGCGGCGCCAGGTGCGCAACCTGCTGGCCACGCTGTTTCTCAGCCAGGGCGTCCCCATGATCCTCGGGGGTGACGAGTTCGGTCGCACCCAGCGCGGCAACAACAACGCCTACTGCCAGGACAGCGAGCTGTCGTGGTATGACTGGGCCGACCTCGACGAGGAGCTGCTCGGCTGGACCAGGGAGCTCATTGCGTTGCGCCGCGAGCATCCGGTGTTCCGGCGCCGCCGGTTCTTCCAGGGGCACCCGCTGCGCGGCGGCCCGTCGGTCGACGTGCTGCCCGATATCGCCTGGTTCCGGCCCGACGGGGCTGAGATGACCGACGCCGACTGGACGGTGGGCTACGCCAAGTCGCTGGCGGTGTATCTGAACGGTCACGCCCTGGCCGACCCCGACGAGCACGGTCGGCCGATCATCGACGACTCGTTCTTCATCGTGTTGAACGCGTGGGAGCAGGATCTGGACTTCACGCTGCCGGAGAAACGCTGGTCGGCGTGGTGGGAGGTGGTGCTCGACACCGGCGGAGGGGCGGAGCCGTCCCCCGGCCTGCCGGGGGACCGCCACGAGGCCGGACGGGCGTTGTGCGTCGGGGGGCGTCGCCTGCTGGTGCTCCGCGCCGGCGGCGACCGTCCGGCGTCCTTCTGACCCGCTGCCGGACCCCGCTTTCAATGGATTGTTACGACAGCCGCGATGCCAGTCTTAAAGCCATTTTTCGGTGGGTAGGGGAAGGCGGAGGCGGAGCTGTCGCTACCATCGGCCGCGGAGGTGGGCCCGGTGCCTGACGATGTTCCCCTGACATACACCAGGGCCGTGGGCGAGCGCCTGCGGAGCCTGCGCCGCCAGCGGGGACTGTCGCTGCTCGCGGTCGAGGAGTCCTCGGGCCGCGAATTCAAAGCGTCGGTGCTCGGCGCCTACGAGCGGGGCGAGCGGGTGATATCCATCCTCCGGCTGCAGCGTCTGGCCCAGTTCTACCGGGTGCCGGTGGACCAGATCCTGCCGCCCACGGGCGGCCGGGCGGAGGCGGCCGGTGGCGAGGGGCAGGCCCTCGAGGGATTCGTGTCCAAGCGTCCCGTGACCATCGACCTGGCCCGGCTCAACGAAACCGAGGCCATAGAGGGCCAGATCGTCCGGCGCTACATAAACTCGATCCTGAACGCCAGGTCCGGCTTCCACGGCA
>JAKAXG010000744.1 GCA_021827225.1 Actinomycetes bacterium
AAAGATACGGGGGGCCGCCGTCGGTGACCCGGCGGCGGCCCCTCCAACAGTTTTTCCCGCGTCCAGGGACGGCTCAGGCTGCGGCCCGCTCCAGGATGTGGACGCCGCAGGCCGAACCGAGGCCGATCACGTGGGCCAGGCCCACCTTGGCGTCGGGGATCTGGCGGTCGCCGGCCTCGCCGCGCAGGTGATGGCACACCTCCCAGATGTTGGCGATGCCGGTGGCGGCGATGGGATGGCCCTTGGACTGCAGACCACCCGACACGTTGACCGGGGTGCTGCCGTCCCGCCATGTCGCCCCCGATTCGAAGAAGGAGGCGGCCTCGCCGGGCTTGCAGAGCATCAGGTTGTCGTAGTGGACCAGCTCGGCGGTGGCGAAACAGTCGTGCAGCTCCACCAGGTCGAGGTCCTCGGGCGCCACGCCCGCCTGGGCATATGCCTGCTCCGCCGCCTTGCGGGTGAGGGTGTTGACGTTCGGCAGGACCTGACAGGCCTCCTCCCACGGGTCGGTGGTCAGCACCGACGCGGAGACTTTTACCGCTCTGCGCTGCTGGTCGGGCGACAGGGTCTTGAGCTTGGATCCCGAGACCACCACCGCGGCGGCCGCCCCGTCGCAGTTCGCCGAGCACATCGGGCGGGTGTTCGGGTAGGCGATCATGACGTCGTTCATGATCTGCTCCAGGCTCATCCGCTTGGTGTAGGCGGCCAGCGGGTTGAGGGTGGAGTGGGCGTGGTTCTTCTCCGAGATGCGGGCGAACAGCTCGAACGACGTGCCGCCGTACTTGTGGCCGTACTCCATGCCTATCTGGGCGAACACGCCGGGCATGGTCTCGGTTCCGACCCGGCCGTCGAGCGGAACCACCGCCCCGTAGCGGCCCTGGGGGGCGAAGACGTTGCCGCTGTCCTTGCTCCGGCCACCGGCTCCCAGGAGGCCGGCGCCGGCCAGCTTCTCGACCCCGACGGCCAGGCCCATGTCGCACTCCCCCGCCTTCACCGCCATGATGGCGGTCCGCAGGGCGGTGGCCCCGGTGGCGCAGGCGTTGGCCACGTTGTACACGGGGATGCCGGTCTGGCCGATCTGCTTCTGGAGCTGCTGGCCGATTCCGGCGTTGGCGGCCATGAGGTTGCCGGCGGCCAGGACCCCGATGTCCTTCATGGTCACCTGGGCGTCGGCCAGGGCGTTCATGGCCGCCTCGGCCGCCAGGTCCACGGTGTCGAGATCCGGGTGCTTCCCGAACTTCGTCATGTAGATCCCGAGGATCCAGATGTCGTCGCTTGCCACCTCAGTCACCCTCCACTGGTTCGAAGCCGAAGCCGATCGCCTCGGTGCCCTCATCGTCGGTGCCGACCGCGTAGGTCGCCAGCCGCAGCTTCATCCCCGTGCGCACGTGCTCGGGGTCGGCCGGTGTATTGATCACGTTGCCCCTGACGCTGGTCCCGTCGCAGTCGACAACCCCGGCCACGAAAGGCACCGGGACGCCGGGCGCGGCGTAGGCGACGATCGTGAAGCTGCGAAGCTCCCCCTCAGTGGCCACGTCGACATCCCTGAACGACGTGCCGCTGCAGCCGGCACAGGCGTTGCGGCGATCGAAGTACCGGGCACCGCACCCCTGGCACTCGTGCGCCACCAGGTGGGGACGGTCGCCGAGGACCAGATAGTCGACCAGCGGGACCTGCTTCCCCATGCGTTCTCCCTTGCCTCTTGTTGTGTGCCGGCCCCTCGCCGACGACCTGACAGTAGCGCCACGATGCATGCGCCCCCAAGTTCGGAGTCCATTTCGGTGCCCCCTATTACGGCTGGCGGGAGGCTGGACGGGCGGAGATCTCATCCACCCCGGGTGACGCCCGCCCGGAGCCGGGCTCCTAGCTTCGCCATCCATGCCACCCAGTGAACAGACAGCGACGACGGACGGACGGGCGGCCGCCTTCTTCGAGGAACTGGCCCGACGCGGCTACGAGCCGCTGCTCGAACCGGTCACCGGCTCCATCCGCTTCGACTACCGCGACGGCGGCCGTGGCGGCCACTGGCTCGTCGTCATCGAGCGGGGAAACCTGGCCGTGTCGCGCCGCCACGACGCTGCTGACGCGGTGGTCCAGGCCAGCGCCGACGTGCTCGACGGGATCGTCACCGGCCAGGTCAACACGACCGCCGCGGTGCTGCGGGGGCAGGTCATGGTCGACGGCGACCTGCACCTGCTTCTCATGTTCGATCGCCTGATGCCGGGGCCGCCCACTGCCTCGGGAAGCCCGGCCGTGCAGAGGAGCGCCCGGTGACGGCCGGCCAGGTCAGCATCCTGGACGGCAACACCTTCGTGGTGTCCGACCGCGGCGGGGACATCGACGCCAGCCCCACCGACACCACCGGGCTGTTCTCCTTCGACACCCGGTTCCTGTCCCGCTGGGTCCTGACCGTCAACGGCCAGCGCCTCAGCCCGCTGGCGGTGGATGACCTCTCCTACTTCGAGACCCGGTTCTTCCTGGTTCCGAGCACCGGGACCGTCTACGTCGACGCCAAGTCGTCCGTGATCCGCCGCCGGGCGGTGGGCCAGGGGTTCACCGAGAGCCTGACCATCCTCAACCACGACTCGGCGCCGCTCGCTCTGGAGGTGAGGATCAGCAGCGGGAGCGACTTCGCCGACCTGTTCGAGGTGAAGGACGCCCTGTCGAAAAAGGGGACTA
>JAKAXG010000053.1 GCA_021827225.1 Actinomycetes bacterium
CAGGCGGGTGTCGTAAAGGCCGGCGTAGAGGTCCTTGAGGTAGGGAGCCAGTTGGTAGGCGCGCACCTCCTTGGCCGGATCCTTGTCCGTCAGCAGCTGCTGGAGATACATCCGCCGACGGTCACTCGGGGTCTGCTCCACCGCGAACTGGTAGAGCGCCCGCCCCAGCCTCAGGCTGACGGCGGTGACCGGCAGGACGGCTAGGAGCCCGAGGACGAGGAGGTACGGTTCGATGGCGATCAGGGTGGCGGCCACCGCGACGGTGGCCAGCCCCGCAGAGCCGACCGAGACGAGCCCCGTGGTCATCTGCATGGGGCGAGTGGCGGCGTTGACCGACGCCCGCTGCAGCCGGTCGTGGAACTGGGGGTCGTCGAAGGCGATCAGCTCAGCGGAGGCGGCCACGTCCAACACCCGCCGCATGGAGAAGCGGGACACCATCTCGCTGAGCAGCCGCTGCATTTCTGTCTGTAGCACCGTCAGGATCGCGCCTATGGCGAACAGTACGGCCACGGCGATGAGCCACGGGACGGAGCGGTGGAAGCTGCTGGCGCTGGACGAGTGGAGCAGGCGCAGCAGGAGGTACCGGCCGGCTACCACCTGCAGCGCCAAGACCCCGCTGGAGGCACCCTGCAGGGCCAGGGTGCCCACCAGTTGGCGGGGAGCGGCCTGCCACACCAGCGACACCGCCCGCAGCGCGATGGCGGGGAGCTGACGCAGGGACACCTGGCCGCGGACGTAGCGCAGCTCGTCCACCATCGCTCGTCTGGGAGGGGCCGTGGTCATAGGGCTCCTACTCCTTCGGAAACCTCAGCGATGGCCTGCAACTGATCGTCGGTTCGGTGGCTCGAGATCCGCTCATTTGCACATGCCCCTTCCGACGGCGCGCAGAGGATCCGAACCGCCCCAGATTAAGGGACGGCTCCGGCCAAATCCCATCAACATCGGCACAACTGACAATGGATCCTCAACAATCGCGTAAACCGGAAAATGGGGCGCTAGCGGCATAGACAGAGCTTCAGGGGCTATGCCACGATGGCGGTGGGCAGATCGCTGGGTGGAGAAGGGGCGACAGATGATTGTCTTGAATCGTGCGGCCGACGCCGCGAGCAGCGAGGGCGGGGACCTCGCTGGAGGGGGACCCGGAGGGCGCTCGGCGGCGCTCAGCGCCCGGCTGAGAGCCGGGGACATGGTAGGGGCGCTGGCCGCCTGGGGGGGCTTCGCCAGGCTGGTCCTCGACGGAACCGAGGTGCGGGTACAGCTGGCGGTGGTAGCCGTTGCCTGGGCATCCACCCTCGTCGCCCTTCAGCTGATGGGCCTCTACCGCACCCGCATATGCGCCTCGGCAGGGACCCAGCGGGCCCGGATCCTGTTGGCCACCTCGCTCGGAGGGGCGACCTTCGTGGGCGCCTGGGACCTGACCGGGTCCATGCCCAGCCAGGCGGTGGCCGCGGCCCTACTGGCGGCAGGGGCGTGCGCCCTGCTCCTGGCCGGAAACCGCTGGTACTTCGAGCGGTGGCTGCAGGTGCAGCGGGCCACCGGCCGCTTCCTGCGCCCGGTGGTGGTGGTCGGTGCCCTGGAGGACGCCGAGCGGCTGTGCGTGATGCTGGAAAGCGAGCCGGCCCTCGGCTACGAGGTCCGGGCGGTGGTCGGTCCGTGGGCGGAGTCGGGGTCCTGGCCGGAGGGTGTCATCGCCAAGGACGATCTGCACTCCGTGTCGGAACTGGCCGCAATGACCGGGTGCAACGGGGTCCTGGTGGCCCGGTCGCACCTGTCTTCCGATGACGTGAGCACCGTCATCCACCAGGGGCTGGGAAGCGGCCTTCATGTCCAGATGTGGGCCGGGCTCAAGGGCCTGGGGATGCGGCGCCTGCGGCCCACCCCGGTGTCGGGTGAGCCGTTCTTCTACGTGGAGCCGCTGTCGCAGTCGAACTGGCGGTTGGCGATCAAGCGGACCATCGACGTGGTCGGAGCCGGATCGGCGCTGCTCGCCTCCTCGCCGTTGCTCCTGACGGCCGCTCTGCTGGTCAAGCTGGAGGACCGGGGTCCGGTGCTGTTCCGCCAGGAGCGGGTCGGCAAGGACGGGGTCGTCTTCGAGGTTCTGAAGCTGCGCAGCATGGCCATCGACGCCTCTTCCCGCCTCGACGAGGTGGCTGCCCTCAACGAGAGGACCGGGCCGCTGTTCAAGGCCGCCCGGGATCCTCGTGTCACCCGCGTCGGCCGGCTGATCCGGGCGGCAAGCATCGACGAGTTGCCGCAGCTGATCAACGTGCTGCGAGGCGAGATGTCGCTGGTCGGGCCCCGGCCGGCCCTGCCTCGAGAATCGGCCGAGTTCGACGCCGATCTCCGCCGCCGGGAGAGCGTGAGGCCGGGCATAACCGGGCTGTGGCAGCTCGAGGCCCGGGAGAACCCTTCGTTCGACGCCTACCGCCGGCTGGATCTCCACTACGTGGACAACTGGTCGCTCGGTCTGGACGTGGCCCTGCTGGTCAGCACCCTGCCGCTCGTGGCCGGCCAGGCGCTCCGGACGGCGACCAAGCTGCGCCGGCGGTTGATGCCCGCCCGCAGAAGCGTTGCCAGCTCACGGGGCGACGCCGTGGCGGCCGTAGTCGAACTCTCGACGCTGGCCGCGCAGTAGCGCCGCCCTACCGACGTAGACGAGCGGGCGCCTCCAGGGGCGCTCGCTCATCTCGTTCGGAGTACTCCGGGCCGGAGGTCCGACTTACCCGATGGACCTGCGAGGCAGGCCACGTCTCAGCCGTGACGGCAGGTCCGGCCGGGCCGACCTACCTGGAGCTCTCTTCGGCCACTACGCCCCGGAGCCGGGACTGGAAGCGGTCCACCGAGAACAGCTCGGCGTGACCGACCAGCCGGGCTGCATCCCAGCAGCCGTCCAGTAGCTCTTTCACCGCCGAGACGACACCAGGCGCGGTCGGGCGGCTGATGAACGTGCCGGTCTCCCCTTCGACGACGGTGTCGAGGAAGCCGCCCCAGCGAAGAGCGGCGGTGGGCTTGCCGAAGGCGGCAGCCTCGATGGGCGTGAGACCGAAGTCCTCGTAGGACGCGGCGACCAGTCCCCGGCAGGACCGGTACAGCCAGCGCAGGGTGGCGTCATCGACCGCCCCGAGCAGGCGGACGTTCCCGGGCGCTGCCGCCCGTAGCTCGTCGAGCAGCGGTCCGCCGCCGGCGACCACCAACTGCTGCTCCGGCAGCTCCCGGAAGGCGTCGACGATCAGGCCTACGTTCTTGTACGGCAACAGCCTGGACACGGTCAGCAAGAAGCCGCCGTCCAGACCGTCCACCGGGTGCTCGTCGCCGTGCACCGGGAAGGTCATCGGCGGATGGAGTATCTCGGGGTCAAGGCCGTAGAGGTCACGGACCCGGTCCCGCACGACGGTGGAGTTGACGAGGTAGCGGTCGGCGGAGCGGGCGGCCCGGGCGTCCCAGCGCCGCAGGTGGGGGGCGGCGGAGCGCAGCGCCATGCCGGCCACGGACGGCATGCCGTCCAGGTAGCGGTCCGACTGGTAGAGCCACCGGGCCGGCGTGTGGCAGTAGACGACCTTGCGGCCGGTCACCGGGACGCCGTGGGCCCATCCGCTGGAGGAGCACACGGCCACATCGGCGTGGACCCGCAGCCGCGACAGGGCGGGGGCCAGCGCCGGGAAGGCCATGCGGTGGTGGCGGCGGAGGAACGACGCCCGGTTGAGGCGGGTGGTGCGGATCTCCATGTCGCGAAAGGCCGGGAAGGCTTCTCCCGGGTGGTACAGCGACGTGTACAGCGGGGCCCCCGGGAACGCCCCGGCCATGGCCAGCACGACCCTCTCCGCGCCGCCGCGCTGGGTCACGTAGTCGTGGACGAGGGCGACCTGCGGCGATCCGGTCTCGCTCACGCGCGCCTCAGGCGTCACAAGGTCAACGCTCAGCATGTCCTGCCCCATCTCGCGGCGCGTTCTGGACGGACTGCCCTGCGCCCTTCCGCTGTATCATACCGCTCTGCGCAGTTCGGCGTACCCGCGGGGTACAGCTTCGGAAGCGGTTTCCTTGGTTTCTTCCGCCTAGTGTCAGTACGGAGAAGTCGCTAGCGGTGCAGCAGTTGGCGGCCGGCGTGCACGGCGAGCGTGGCGAGCCGGTCGGCGATCACGCTGACCGACGCGATCACCGCCAGAGCCAGCAGGACGTAGCCGGGATAGGCGGCGACCACCGACAGGCCGTGCAGGATGCGGTTCGGGTGCAGCACATCCCAGCTGTTGAGCCGGGGGATGCGCCCGAGGACCACCCCGACGGCGCAGGCCACGTCCACCAGCCCCTCGGCTACGGCCCGGCGGGCCGCGGACCAACCCCTGGCCTTCAGCTCCCGCTGCATCACGTGCAGCGTGTAGGAGTAGCTGAGGACACCGGCCAGGGCCAGCAGCAGGTAGATCGGCAGCACCCCGTAGTCGGCGGCGGCCCGGCTGGGAGCCCACAGCATCTGGTCGTGGAGGTGCTTGAGGTCGGAGATGGTGTAGGGGGCGTTGGGCAGCAGCAGGAACACCGCCATCACCCCGGTCCACCACGCCCACCCCCGCCGCTGGCGCCACCGGCCGAGGACGAAGGCGCCCAGGGCGGGGGCCACCGCCAGCGGCAGGTTGACCCGAAGCCAGAAGGCCTGGCCGCGCAGCTCCAGCAGGAACGAGGACCAGATCAGCCCCGCGGACGCCCCCACCCCCCAATCTTCGCTCCCCCGGTCGACGATTACCAGTCGAAGCCCCAGCTCAGCGCAGGGAGGCCAGGGCCTCCCGGTCGGCGGCGGTGAGCTCCCAGTCGCCGGCGGCGGCGTTGGACTTGACCTGCTCGGCGGTGGTGGCCCCGGCGATCACGCTGCTGACGGCGGGGCAGGCCAGCAGCCCCCCGAAGGCCAGCTCGAGGAGGGAGTGGCCCCGCTCCTCGGCGAAGCCGGCCAGCTTCTCGATGCGCTCCCAGGTCCGCTCCGGGACGTCGCGTCCCTCCATGCGGGTGCCGCGGGGGCGCTCCTGCCCCTTGCGGTACTTGCCGGTGAGCAGCCCGTTGGCCAGCGGGAAGAACGGCAGCACGCCCACCCCCACCTTCTCGCAGGCGGGCAGCAGCTCGGCCTCGGCGCCGCGCTCGAGCAGGCTGTAGTGGTTCTGGGCGGACACGAACCGCTCCCGGCCGGTGGTCCGGGCCACCCAGTCGGCCTCCACCACCTGCCAGGCGGCGAAGTTCGACGACCCGATGTACAGCACCTTGCCCTCCCTGACCAGGTCGTCGAGGGCGGCCAGGGTCTCCTCCACGGGCGTGATGCCGTCGGGGCGGTGCAGCTGGTACAGGTCGATGCGATCGGTGCGCAGCCGGCGGAGGCTGTCCTCCACCGCCTTGCGGATATACCACCGGCTGGCCCGGGCCACCCCGGGGCCCTCACCCATGTCGGAGCCGAACTTGGTGGCCAGCACCACCTCGTCGCGGTGGCCCTCCAGGACCTGGCCCAGCAGGGTCTCGCTGCCGCCCCGGTCGCCGTAGGTGTTGGCCGTGTCCAGCAGGTTCATACCGCACTCCAGGGCCGTCATGACCACCGAGCGGGTGCCCTCGAGGTCCAGCTTGCCGCCGAAGGAGCCCCCGAAGTTGTTGCAGCCCAGCCCCACCACGGAGACCGAAAGCCCGGAGTGACCTAATTGCCGGTAGCGCATGGTGACTACTGTATGGGCCGCTATGGCGCTGGCCAGCCGCAACGCTCGGCGCGGTGGAGCAGGGTTTCGGTGGCTCGCAGTCGGAGTGGCACTCACCTTGTTGATACTGCTGATCGACGCGTCCCTGAAATCCCGATCCCCGGCCCCCCGGCAGCAGCTCGCGGCCGGCGAGTGGGTGGACCGCGTCCTGCCGGTTATCGCCTCCTCGAGCGCCGAGGGCCAGGTGATCGCCGGCATCTGGGCCAACGGCCTCAAGACGCCGGCCCCAGCGCTGGCGGCGTCGATCAACTCGGTGGCGGCCGGAGCCGCCAAGAACTACCAGACGGTGCTGGCCTTGCGGCCCCCGGACTCCCTGCTGGGGCCGGCCGGCCTGCTGGAGGCCGCCCTGCTGGCCCGCAGCCAGGCGGCCGCCGGCCTGCAGAAGGCCCTGATCGCCACGCTCGGCTCGGCCGTAAATGCCGCCCCCGCACCGGCGGCCACCCCCACCACCTCCACCACCACGACGGCCGGGGCGGCGCCGCCGGCGTCGACCACGACCACCACCGCCCCGCCGGTCGGGGTCCCGCCGGCGACCGTGGTGCCCGAAGTCACCAAGGCCGGTAGTGAGATCCAGGTGGGCGACTCGGCCTACGCCCTGTTCCTCAGCTCGATCCCGGCCAGCCTGGGGGTCCACATGCCGCCCTCCACCTGGGTGGGGGACATGACCCCCTACAGCGCCCAGTCGGCCCAGGTGTTCCTGGCCAGCCTGCAGACGGCGGTGGTCACCACCCCGGTCCACCAGGTGAGGATCTACGCCGTCAGCCTGAACCCGTCCCCGGTGTCGCGGTCGGGGGCGGTGCAGGTCCTGCCCGACGCCACCGCCGTGTCGGTGACCATCGTGCTGGCCGACACCGGCAACCAGCCGGAGAGCAACCTGACGGTCACCGCCGCCATCACCCCGGCCGGGTCGGGGACCTCCTCGGTGCGCGACTTCATCAGCCTGGGCGTGGGGCAGGCCTACACCATCTCCGGGTTGGGCCCGCTGAACCCGCCTCAGGGGCCGCCGGTCACCCTGACGGTCACCGTCACCCCGCCGGCCGGCTCACCGACGCCGCCGGCCACCTCGACGCTCACCTTCTCCATGCCGGCGCCTCCGCCGCCCACCACCACGACCACCACCACCGTGCCCAAGCCGGGGGGCTGAACCGGCAGGGTCACCTGACACGGGGCCTCCATCCGCAATGACTTCCCCTCGCTCGTCTCCTTGAGAGGAAGGCGACCTAATCGGCCAACTCAGGCCTCTCGGCCCCTGACCGATCGGTCGAACTGCTGGAGCTGAGAAGGTGGACTGGTTCGAACTCCAGAGCTCCGGCGTCGAAGAAGAAGCCGTCCATCTCGAGCCAGGCATGAGCCGTCAGGGCGCCCTCCGTCTTCTTGACACCGATCCGCAGCTTCGGAGAAAGGGATCGGAGCCTGGTCGCCACGATGAGACTGTTACGGAGGCAGGTCTGGCGGGAGTACCTCAGGACAGCCCTGGTCAGGTGGATGCGGCGGACCGCCCACGCAGGCGGGGGAACCTCCATCGGATGCCCCCTCGCTTCAGACCGCAGGTCGAGGTCTACCCGAAGGAGTCCAGCCAGCCTCGGGAGGGGAAGGGTGCGAAGCCCCAACTCGACGACGAGGGCGAGGCCCAGTATCCGCAGGACCTCCAGCCGGTCCGCCCACCCGAGAGCCTTAGTGGCTCGAAGTGCCCGCCGGAAGGAGAGCAAGTCATCCATCCCTGTCCAGGAGACCGTCCTTCTCCAAGTCATCGAGGAAGAGATCCACATCAACGCGGGCCTGTTCGGGGGACACCTCGAACTCGGCCACCAGCACAGCTACAAGTTCGTCCACGGACGCGTGCCCGTCCGCCAGCCGCCTCATGAGGAGTGAAGCGGTGAGGTTGGCGGTGAAATAGGATGAGTTCTCGAGGTCCAGAGCCACAATCTCATCGTCGATCTCCCGCCAGGTGAGCCGCTCGGTCCGGATTCTCATCGACAGTCCTCTTCATGGCAAGGGCTCGAAGCCCGCGACTGGCGCATGTTAGCGAACGGGTCCGGAAGCCACTCGCGTGGCAAAAGTTGCTTCTCCGGTTTCTCGCCATTACATCCCTGGCGGGAACCTCTAGCCGGTCGCTTTCGGTAAGTTCAGGGAATGGAGCACGGGTTCGGCGCCTACGGTCTCACGGTACCGGGCCCCCCGGTCGGCGCCGAGTGGTGGAATGAGGCACCCGACGGCTGGCTTCCGTGGCGGACGGAGTGGCAGCCGTCCGGAGCCGAAAGCTGGCCGGAGGGACCGGGCGTCGACGGCCGGCGGGTCCAGTTCGTCGGTCCGGACCGGGCATTCCTGTCCATGAAACCATTCGGGTTCCTTGAATGCGATCGCCTGGCCGGAACGACGACCTTCTTCGTGTCCGAATGCCCGGGAGAGCACGGGCTCATACACCCGTATTTCGGTCCTTCGGCAGTCGTGCATGCATGGTGGCAGGGCTGGGAAGCTTTCCATGCCGGCGGGGTAGTGGTAGGCGATCGCGTGTGGGCGCTGCTTGGTGACCGAGAATTCGGCAAAAGCTCCGCTCTGGCCTGGTTCCATGCGAACGGATGGGCCGTGTTCGCCGATGACCTCATAGTCGTAGCAGGAGGCAGTGTCTTGGCTGGGCCGCGTTGCTTGGACCTGAGAGAGGGCGCCGCCCGCCGCTTCGGTGCTGGAGAGGACGTCGGGGTCATCGGCGCCCGTCGGCGGTGGAGGGTTCGGTTACCCCCGGTGCCACCCGAGCTACCCCTCGCCGGCTGGGTCGTCCTCAGCTGGTCCGGGGGCGAGCCGAGGGTTCGCAAAGCCGCCGCCGACGAGCGGCTCCGGGCTCTAACCAGGAGCCGGGCTCTGCTGGTTCCTCGCGACGATTCGCTGGCCTGGCTCGACTTGGCATCGGCTCCCATGTTCGTCGTCGAGAGGCCGAGGGACTGGTCGGTGATGGACCGAGCGATGAGCGAGTTGGCCGCCACCCTCCACCGGGCGGCCTGCTAATACCGGATCGTGGCCGAACGTCGCCGATACGAGAGCCCGGTCAGGCAGCGGCAGACCGCGGAGAACCGGAGCCGAATTCTCTCCGCCGCCGCCGACCTCATCCGAGCCAACCCGAGCTGGGACTGGCGGCAGGTGACGTTCCGGATAGTCGCCGAGCGGGCAGCTTTGAGCGAGAGGACCGTATACCGCTACTTCGCCACCGAGCAGGACCTCCACACCGCCGTCATGCGCCGATTGGAACAGGACGCCGGGATCGACTACGACCATCTCAGCCTCGAAGATGTGCCTCCCGCCGTGGCCCGGACCTTGGAGTTCTTCTCATCCGGGGCGCCATCGGAGGAGCGAACCGGTCCCCAGCCGGTGGAAGAGGATCGCAGCCGCAGAAAGGCTCTTCTGGCCGCCGTCGCCGATGCCGCACCGGAGTGGTCCCGGACCGACCAGGCCAGGGCGGCAGCGGCGATCGACATCTTGTGGGACGCCCATCTCTACGAAGGTTTGATCCGGTCGTGGGGCATGGAGCTCGCCGATGCCAGCGCGACCGCTAGCTGGATTCTCGCCCTGGTGGTGGAGGCTGTGCGGACGGGACGCACGCCCGGTCAGAGGTAGCCCAGACGACCCATGACGGCGGCATGGTCCCGCTCGATTTGACGAGCCTGCTCATCAGGAAGCTCGTGTCTCCAGTCCCCGACCTGGCCCCGCCTGAAGAAGGGGCTTTCGCCAACCCGCTCATAGAACGGCGAGGCATCCTCCTGGGCGCTGAGCTTCTCGAAGGAAGCGGCCTCGACGGCTGCCTGCAACTGGCCCTCGTCGAAGGTCAACCCGACGGCGCGGAAGGCAGCGCCGAAAGCAGCGACCGGGTCGTCCACACAGTCCTCATAGCGCGTTGTGTGCACGGGAAAAGGTGCTTCGTCGATCCAGCTCACCACATGCTCGGACCAGCTTCCTCGGTACTGCGCCAGCGTCGAAGCACCCAGGCCCTGCCATGGGCGATCTTGGGGTGCGGACTGCTCGCCGGAGCCGACTATCCACTCTCCCGCTACCAGACGGCTCGCCTCCGTCATCGGCCGCTTCTGATGATGGGCGAAGGAGACGGCCAGGTCTCTGGGATCGCGAACCATGTAGATGGCGGCTCTGGTCGCAGGCACCGACACGATGAGCTCGCCTGCCGGTCCCGGGTGGAGAGCGTCGTGGATCTTGCGGAACCGGAGTTCCCCACTCTGACGGTCGATGACCTCGTCCACGCGCGGGCGGAGCATCTCGATCTCCGAGCGGGAGAGGAGGTGGACCGGTACACCGAGGACCCGTTCGAAGACTTCCGCGTCCGCCGCCTGCGGCCCACCGTGCAACCAGTTGATGTCCACGGCTCCCCCCTGGACGAGCGCGGAGTAGACGGCTCGGAGCCACGTGTTGCCCGACTTCGGATAGGAGGCCAGCCAGACGGTCCTGCCGGTCATGTGTGACCCGCCAGTCGAGTTGCCAACGCTCGCGGGTCGTCGGCCCCCCAGCCCACCAGCGAAACGGGGGCAGCCGACGCCAGATCGGTGGACCATCTGAACATGGCGGCGGCCAGGCCGAGCGGCTCAACGAGCTCTCCATGCCAGCAGGACTGAGTCAAGACGGTTACCTTGCGGGTCCCCGACAGAGGGGTGATGGCCGTCTCCGCTCCCCGCAGGAACGGGCTCAAGGAGAAGATGTGCCGGACCGGCAGCGGTCCGGATGACGCCGGGAGGTGGTACACCTGCGATGCCAGACCGGGTCGAACCGGTTCGCCGGCGGAGGAATCGAGCCCCATCAGCTCCGCCGTCCTACGATGCAGCACGACCCTCCCTCCCCGTCCCAGCGCCCACCCGCGGCCCGGTTCGAACGTCACGATCCCATCCGCCAGCAGCGGGTATCCGACGGTGGTCATTATGGCGGCCATCTGCGAGTTGACACTGCTCGATGAGCCGATCACCAGGACGGCGCTCCCCCCGACGTCGACCGCCGAGGCTCTCAGCGAGAAACGGCCGTCAAGGAGGGAAACCGCGGCGGACAGCGGGCCCGCCAAGAAGGCCTCTGCGGCGGCTGGGCTCGCCGATGGAAAGACCTCGACTCTGGTCGGCAACCCGCGACGAACCAGGAAACGGCCGACGGTGGGAAACCGGAAAAGGATGACCCCGGGAGCGGCCTCGTAGAGCGGGAGGCGGATCGCCGCCTCCGACAAGCGGGGCGGTACCTCCCCCTCCTCCCAAGGAAGGTTCGTCGACATGACACGGTGACTCTACGGGCTGAGGCGCTTCCGATGTTTCTCCTCCAGGCTCTTGATTGTCTGTCAGAGTCATGACATCATGTCCTCCATGTCAGAACCCCGTGAATACGAAGCCCCTCGCCTCGAGCGAGTGGGTTCCCTCTCCGAACTCACCCAGGCAACCCAGTACAGCAGCATTGGCGATGGTGGCACCGTGTACCACCCCTCGCCTTCCACAACGCTCCTCCCGACGCTCAGCCGCTAGCCTGAATCGCAGCTGAGTAATCTCTGCTGGTGCCCTCTCGATCATCCGACTTCTCAGCAAGCGATGAGGAAGAGGGCATCATCCGTCCCACCCCCGTGGAGGTGGCGATCGGATACGTGCTTCCGGACCGCTCGGCCCAGAGGACGAGATATCGCAGCCGGTTGGCTCGGCCGCCCTCACCCCGGCAGGCTCTCGAGGCGGCCATGCTGCCAGCCCTGCAACGTCCACCTTGCGTCATCGATTTCTCCGGCGGCCGAGATTCGTCGCTGGTCTTGGCCGTAGCCGCCAACCTGGCACGCAGGGAAGGACTTCCGCTCCCGGTGCCTCGCACCCGGCGGTTCCTCGGCGATGAGGCCAGCGATGAAACGGCGTGGCAGGAGGAGATCATCCGGCATGTGGGGCTGTCGGAGTGGGACGTCATCGACGCCGGAAACAGCTTCGACGTGGTAGGCGAGGAGGCCCAGAGCTTCCTTCGGCGGTACGGGGTGACCTTCCCCGCTCCGCTGTTCGCACTCGCCGATTCCTTCGCCGCGGCGCGAGGCGGCTCCGTGATGAGCGGAGAGGGCGGTGACGAGATCCTCGGCCTCCGGCGGGCGGCCAACGCCCGGTTCGTGATCGAAGAGCCTGGCGCGGCGGTCAGGCACCTGCGCACCCGCGCCGACCGGCAGAGACTCTTCCTGGCGCTGGCCCCCTCCTCGCTCAGGAGCAGAGCTGTCGGCCGGCGGCAACTCGGCGCCCTTCCAGGCAAAGAGTGGTTGAAGCCGGACGTTGCCCGAGAGGTCGCCCTCATCCTGGGCCGGGAGTCCGGGTCGCAGCCTCTCGACTTCCGTGCCGGCCTGGAGTGGCACCTGCAGGCTCGCCCGCCACGAGTGTTCGATCACAACAAGCGAGCACTGGCGAGAGACTACGACGTGCTGCAGATAGACCCTCTTCTGGATCTGGGCTTCGTCGAGGCACTCGGCCGTTGCGGAGGCCGCTTCGGCTTCGCCAGCCGTGGCTCGGCGATGGATTTCATCGCCGGCGATCTACTCCCGCGCTCCATTATCGAGCGCAAGGACAAGGCCGCCTTCAACACCGCCTTCTTCACTTCGGTGGCACGCAGCTTCGTGGAATCGTGGGACGGCAGCGGCCTCGATACGTCGATCGTCGATCCAGAAGCCCTGAGGAAGGAGTGGTCCGAGCCGTTTCCTGCGGCGAACAGCTTCATGC
>JAKAXG010000745.1 GCA_021827225.1 Actinomycetes bacterium
GCCGCTCCGTGCTGCGGGGACCACCGACCCCCGCCCGTCGATGACCCGAAGCAGCTCGGTCACCGACCTTCCGGCCCCGGCAGGCAGGTCGGCCGGCCGGCCGGTATGCGTCGTCGCCGGGAACTCGATGTCTATGGCCCTCATCAGGTCCCGGGCGATGCCGGCGATCACCTCCGGGAGCTGGATCGACTTGGCGATGTGGTGGATGAAGTAGATGAGGACCGCAAGGTCGACCATCAGCAGGGCCTCGGCCACCGTGATCGACAGGTGGGGGACGAAGGCCCTGGACGAGCTGCCGGTGATGGAGCCGAGGGCCATGACGGCGTAGACGAAGCTGGCTACGAACACTCCGAGGGTCATCTGGTTGCCGAGGTCCCGGACGAAGTTCCTCATCATCCGGGGTCCGAACTGCTGCGAGGCGAGCGTGAGGGCGAGGATGGTTATGGAGAAGACCACCCCCACGACGGTGATGATCGCCGCGGCGATGGCTATGAGCACCTGGCGTCCGGCATCGGCGCTGCCGGTGCGGATCCAGAACGGAAGGGTCAGGTCTCCGTGGTAGGCGGCCAGATCGATCGAGAAGGTGACCACGAACATGACCGCGGCGACCACCACGAGGAGCGTGGGCACCAGCCAGAAGGTGGTCCTCAGGGCTTCGCGGCGCCAGCCTGGGAGGGCCGCCCCGATGCCGCTCCGGTACGCGCCCGGGCGCGGCGGGGTCACCGAGGGCTCTCCACAGGCGGAACGGAAGTCGGGGCAGCAGACATCTCATCTGTGCCGACCAGACTTCCCGGCGCGCCAGTCGGACATGGTAGCCCCTGACGCCGTGACCCGCCCGACGGTACGGGATCGCCGCGGTGGGTAAGCGAGAGCCATGGCTCAGAAACTCAACGTGGGGCACCTGCGGGTCTCCTCTCCGGCGTTCGAGGACCACGGACGCATCCCTGACCGCTACACCGGCGACGGCGAGAACGTCTCTCCGCCCCTCGAATGGTCGGGTGTGCCGGAAGGCACCCGGTCGTTCGCGGTGGTGGTGCACGACCCGGATGCCCCCCTGGTGGACGGCTTCACCCACTGGGTGCTCTACGGGATACCGGCTGGTACCAGCCGGCTGGCCGAAGGCGATTCGGGGTTGACGGCCGGGCTGAACTCGTTCGGCAACACCGGCTACGACGGCCCGGCCCCCCCGCCCGGGCACGGCCCCCACCACTACTACTTCTGGGTGTACGCCCTGGACAGCGAACCGGAGCTGGAGAGCGGCCTGGACCGGCGGACGCTGCTCGGACGCATCGAGGATCACGTCATCGAGCAGGCCCGCATGGTCGGCATCTTCGAGCACTGAGCGCCCGGGCCCGGCCGGGCCGGGCCCGGGTTTGCCTGCGTACGCCTGGGGGTAGCGATCAGCGGTGCCCAGGGGACCCCTCTCCAAGAACTATCCGGCGGCGGTGGCCCTGGTCGTCCTGTCCCTGGTCCCGTACCTGGGACTCATCGCCGCGGTGATCCCGCTCACCGACGTGATAGCCAAGAGCCTGCACCTCTCCACGTCGGTCCTCTACATCGCCATGTCGGTGTCGGCGGGTGCGTACTCGCTCGGGACGGTGCTGGCCGTGCAGTTGGCGGTCCACCTGCCGGCCAGGAGGATGCTGGTCATCTACGAGGCGATCTTCGTGGCCGCCTCCGTGCTGGCCGCCTCCGCCACCGACGGGGGGGTCTTCGTCGTCGCCTTCGTGGCCCAGGGCCTGTGCACCAGCCTCATGCTGATAGCCGCGGTGCCTCCCCTGGTGACCGCCTGGCCGGCGCAGAAGATGCCCATCACCGCCGGGATCATGAACCTGTGCATCTTCGGTGCGGTGGCCGTCGGGCCGACGGTGGGGGCCCTGCAGCTGACCGGATCCCAGTGGCGCCCGCTGTTCTGGGTGGTGGCAGGCCTGGCGGTCCTGGCGCTGCTCTTCTCGCTCCTGACCTTCGAGGATCAGCCGGCCCTGGACAGGAGCAGCCCCTGGGACCTGGTGGCCCTGTCCCTGGCGGTGGTCGGCTGCGGCGCCGCCTTCTACGGGGCGGGCGCCCTGCAGAGCGGGAAGACCGCCAACTTCTCGTCCGTCGTCCCGCTGATCGTCGGCGCCGTGCTCCTGGTGGCCCTGGTCGTCTACGAGTACCGGGCCCGCCGGCCGCTGATGCCGGTGAAGGCTGTGGCTACGTCTGTGCCGACCACGGGGATCTTCATAGCCCTCTCCACCAGCGCCGCGGCGTTCGGCCTGATGGAGCTGACGCTGCAGATGCTGAAGAAGATGAAGCCGGCGAGCAGCCCCGCCCACACCGCCCTTCTGTTCCTGCCGGAGTTCGGGGGGGCGGTGCTGGTGGCGGGGGTGTTCGCCCTGCTGTTCCGGACCCGGTTCGTGCCGGTGCTGGCCATGGGGGGCCTGCTCCTGGTGGTGGCGTCCGCCGGGGTGCTGCTGGCGACCATGCCCACCAAGGGGCCGGCGGTGGCCGTGTCCACCGGCCTGCTCGGCCTCGGAGTGGGCGCGTCAGTCTCGCCGGCGCTGTTCATGGCCGGCCTGTCGCTACCGGCCAAGCTGCTGCAGCGGGTGTTCGCCATGATCGAGCTGACCCGGGGCGTGACCGCCTTCCTGGTGGCGCCGATACTCATCTTCCTGAGAT
>JAKAXG010000746.1 GCA_021827225.1 Actinomycetes bacterium
ACCCTGCCCACCGCCCGGGCCTCCGGGGTGGCCGGCCTGGAGATCCTCGTCGACGCCCACGAGCAGCGCCCCTGGCGCTTCGCCACCCAGCAGGTCACCGTCACCAGGGTCGGCCTGGCCTGCGGCGACTACGCCGTCGCCCACGACGGCGCCCTGGTCGCCTCGGTGGAGCGCAAGTCGCTTCCCGACCTCGTCAGTTCGTTGACCGGCGGGCGGCTGCGTTTCGCCCTCGGCGAGCTGGCCGCCCTGCCGCGTGCCGCGGTGGTGGTCGAGGAGCGCTACTCCGCCATCTTCAACCTGGACCGGGTCCGCCCGGCGGTGGTCGCCGACGGCATCGCCGAGCTGCAGGTCCGCTGGCCGGCCGTCCCGATCGTCTTTTGCGACAACCGGCGCCTGGCCGAGGAGTGGACCTACCGCTACCTGGCCGCCGCCTACACCTGGGCCGCGGCCGAGGACGCGGCAGCCGAGCGCATCGGGCTCATCCGCGCCCCCGCCGCTGTCACCCCGGCGCCGACCGCCCCGCCTTCGACCGCGGCGGTGCGTGCCTGGGCCCGCCGAGCCGGCTTCGACGTCGCCGACCGGGGACGGCTACGCCCCGAGATCGTCGCCGCCTACCAGGCGGCACAGGTCGGCACCTGACGCGGCCCGAGCCGGCGAAAGGCGACCTCGGCGCGCTCGGGCCGAGCTTCTCCGGGCGGCCCGGTGGGCGGCTCCTGATCGTATGCAGCGGGGCAGGTGCCTCAGGGGCCTACACGGCCGTTTCGCCGCCGTCGACGACCAGCAGCGTGCCGGTGACGAAGCTGGCGTCGTCGGAGAGCAGGAAGCACACCGGGGCGGCGATCTCCTCCGGTTCGGCCACCCGCTTCTGCAGGTTGGCCGCCCCGAAGATCTCCGATCCCTTCTCCACGCTGCCCTCGCCGCGCTGGACCATGATGGGCTCGGTCATCCCGGTGCGGATGCGCCCCGGGGCCACGGCGTTGACCCGGATGTGGGGGGCCCAATCCGCGGCCAACTGCTTGGTGAACGACACGATGGCCCCCTTGGCCGCCCCGTAGACGGCGTTCCGGTGCTGGGCCACCAGGGCCGCCACCGAGGCGGTGTTGACGATCGAGCCGCCGCCCTTCTCCCGCATCTGGGCCACGACGTGCTTGCACACCAGGAACGTGCCGCCGGCGTGCACGGTCATCATCTTGGACCACCGCTCGAGCGGCCAGTCCTCGACCATGGCGAACTCGGCGTGGCCGGCGGCGTTGAACACCGAGTCGACCGGTCCGAGGGCCGCCCGGGCCTGGCCCAGGGCGGCGATCACCGACTCCTCGTCGGCCACATCCGCCTGGAGGCCGACGGCCCGGTCCAGGCCCGACGCCACGGCCTTGGCCCGGTCCCCGTCGAGGTCGACCACCGCGACCGATCCTCCCTCGGCCGTGAAGCGCCGGGCGGTGGCCGCCCCCAGGCCGCTCCCGCCCCCGGTCACGAACAGCACCCGTCCCTCGAAGCGCATCGGGTCCCCCTTCCTGCCGCCGAGCGGCAAAGCAGTACTGACTGGCCGGTCAGCTTAATCCAATTGACTGGTTGATTACGTTGGGCTGAGGCGCTAGAAATCTGTCCGGTCACCGGGGGCCTTCCTGACGGGAGCAGCCGGGATCCGGGAGGAGGGGGGAACTTTGTCCAAGGAAGGTTTCGAAGGGGCCCGGTTGTCGTTCCAGGATTTCCTGGAGGTGTTCGCCAGCCTCGACGCATCGGAATGGCAGGCACCGAGCGCCTGCGCCGGCCCTCGACGCCTTCGCTGCCCTGCAGGACGAACCGACGGCATCGACTGAGATGACCATCGCCGATCTGGGCACCTACCCGACCCACATGCTGGCCGACGCCTTCGCCTTCGATCTGTTCTGCCACCTGCGCAACGACATCCTCGCCCCGAGAGGCCCCGTGCGCCGGGACGTGCCGCCCGCCGACGCCGCCCGCCTGGCACCGGCCGTGGGGTGGATGCTGGCCGGGCTGCCCCAGATGTGCGCCGGTTCGCTGGGCGATCTCGAAGGGGATCTCGTCGTCGAGCTCACCGGCGCCGCCCCCTCCACCTGGTGCATCTCCGGCCGGGCCGGGGACTGGACGGTCGACCGGCTGGCCGATCCCGGCGCCGTGGCGGCCCGGGCCACCATCCGCTCCGACGCCGCCGACTTCGTCGTGTGGGCCACGAAGCGGGAACAGTGGCGCCCGCTGGTGATGATCGAGGGCGACACGGCCTTCGCCACGGCGTTCCTCGACCGGCTCAACATCATCTGACTCCCCGCCCGGCGGTTGCTATAGTCAGCCGCTCGGGGTAGGGGATCGAGAGACGGGGGCGTCAGATGATGGTTCGGGTTCGTTGGGCCCGCACGGCAGCGGTGCTGGGTGCGTCGACGGCGGTGCTGGCCTTCGGATCGGGCGCCGCCTCGGCCGCGACCGACCCGTACTCGCAGACGCCGTACGGCTATGACGTCTCCTACCCGCAGTGCCCGGGCGGTACGGAACCGGCCGCTCCCCCCGGCGAGAGCTACACCTTCGCCATCGTCGGCGTGGGCGGGGGACGTCCCTTCACCTCTAACAGCTGCGCCGGGACCGAGGCAGCCACCGCCGCCGGGGCCGGTATCGCCAACGTCGCCTACTACT